>SXXD01000059.1 GCA_005789685.1 Burkholderiales bacterium | reverse complement strand
GGCAATGTGATCCTTGAATTTGCCAGGTACAGGCTTGTACATCTGATGCAAAATACCCAAAGCGGTATAGCAATCAATGACCGAGGGGACAATGAGTCTGAAGCCATAAATGTCGGTCACTTGCGCAAAACTCAGGTGCTTGCCATCCATTTTTTTGTAGATGGAAAAGAGCGTTTTTTCGCGGCCAGAAATTTGCACATCGATTTTGGCCTTTGAGAACGTTGACTCAAGTTCGGCTTGAACTTTTTGAATCAAATCACGTCTTCGATTTCGAGCTTTGGCAACGGCCTTTGCCAGAATGGCATAGCGCCAAGGCTTCAAGTGCCGAAAAGACAAATCTTGCAATTCGCGGTAGGTTTGATTCAAGCCTAAGCGGTGTGCAATGGGCGCATAAATTTCTAGGGTCTCTGAAGAGATGCGAGCCCATTTTTCGCGAGGCATATCGGCCATGGTGCGCATGTTGTGCGTGCGATCGGCCAACTTGATCAAGATCACTCGCACGTCTCGGGCCATGGCCAAGAGCATTTTACGGAATGATTCAGCCTGATTTTCTTCTCGGGTGTTGAACTCCAATTTGTCCAACTTGGTTAAGCCATCGACCAATTCAGCCACTGAAGATCCAAACTTTTCAATCAAGTCAGACTTGGTGACATTGCAATCCTCCATCACATCGTGCATGAGCGCCGCCATCAAAGCTTGCGCATCAAGCTTCCACTCAGTGCACTGGGTGGCCACTGAAATAGGGTGTGTGATGTAGGGCTGGCCATCTTTGCGAAGCTGGCCCAAATGAGCCTCATCTGCAAACCGATAGGCTTTGCGCACCAAGTCGATGTCAGATTCAGAGAGATAATTGAGTTTGGCCACCAAGGCCGCAAAACTGGCCGCAGCGGCATTGGCAGCACTGGCACTTGGCATGCCAACCAAGATGTTGTGTGCGTTGTCTCGCTTTCCGAGGATGGATGTACCAGCGGAATTGTGAAAAACAGATGTAAAAGCTGCGCGCATGCCATAAATGTAACGCGACTGTGAAAAAGCCCCAGGTTTTGAAACTTTGGGGCTTTTTGGCTAGGCCGTGATGACCTGGCTGAATGTAGAAATTAGTTTACTTTTTTCAGCATTTCCAAACCGACTTTGCCAGCAGCAATTTCACGCAGGGCAGTAACGCCCGGCTTGTTTTTGCTTTCGACTCGGGGTGTGTGGCCCTGGCTTAGCATGCGTGCACGGTAAGTAGCAGCCAATACCAATTGGAAACGGTTAGGGATCTGTTCGAGGCAATCTTCAACGGTAATGCGGGCCATGACGGTCTCCGGTAAAAAAATCAGGTGATATGGAGGGATTCGAAAGTTTCGGCACGGGCTCGGTGCTGGGCTAGATATTTCAGTCGCTGAGCGTGCACGATGGCCTTAAGGTCAAACAAGGCGCGATCGAAAACTTCGTTGATTATAACGAAGTCGAATTCTTTGACCTGGGCCAGCTCAATGGCCGCATTTTGAAGGCGCAACTCAATGGTTTCGGTGCTGTCTTCACCGCGGCGCTCCAAACGGCTGCGCAATTCTTCCCAACTGGGGGGAAGAATGAAGATCAGGATGGCGTTGGCATACATCTTTTGAATTTGAATAGCGCCTTGGTAATCAATTTCCAAAATGACGTCAGAGCCTTGCGCCATACGCTCTTCCAGCATCTTTTTGGAGGTGCCGTAACGGTGGCCGTGCACATTGGCCCATTCCACAAAGGCATCTCCGGCCACCATGGCATCAAACTCTTGTTCAGACACAAAGAAGTACTCACGGCCGTGCTTTTCTTGGCCACGGGGGGCGCGGGTGGTGTGAGACACCGAAGGCAACACGCGGGCGTCTAGCTCCATCAGGGCCTTCACCAGGCTGGACTTGCCCGCTCCACTGGGAGCGGCTACAACGTAGAGGTTTCCAGGATATTCCATGGCAAGGAGTGTAATGGGGTATGAGGCTTGTGGTGCAGCAGTGTGGCGACTTATTCGATGTTTTGCACTTGCTCACGCATTTGCTCAATGAGCACCTTCATGTCAACCGATATGTTGGTCAGTTCCAGGGCGGCCGATTTAGACCCCAAGGTATTGGCTTCACGGTGGAGTTCTTGAATGAGAAAGTCCAAGCGCTTGCCAATGTCGCCACCCTTTTTAATCAAACGACTGAGTTCATCCAAATGGGAGGCCAATCGGGTGAGTTCTTCGGCCACATCGATGCGAATGGCAAAAGCAGTGGCTTCTGTCAGGGCGCGGTCTTTGGCGACATCGGACGACACGGTGCCGCCAGACAAGGCCATGGCCTCGTTCCAACGGTCAATGAAGCGCTGGCGCTGCTGTTCAACCAACAGGGGCAGCAAGGGCGCCGCTTGTTCTGCCAAGCTACGCAGTTGGCCTATACGATCTTGCAACATGTCGGCCAGACGTGCACCTTCCCTGGCTCGGGCGTCTTTGAGCGCTTTAACCGCTTGTGTGGCCAAAGGCATGAGGTCGGCCTCGTTCAGGCCTGTGCCTGATTTTTCGTGAGAGGCAAGTTTGATGACATCTGAAACACTTAAATCACGTGCACCGGGCAGCCAACTCTGGATTTTGTTTTGCAAACTCAGGAGTTTTTGGAGCGTGCCAATGGCAGGATCGGTCAGCTCGGTATCTTGGTTGCTGTGATAGACAGCGCGAACCTCGACTTTGCCTCGCTTGATGTGCTGAACGATGTGTTCACGAAGTGCAGGCTCTGTGTGACGCAGTTCGTCAGGCAGGCGAAAACTCAGGTCCAAAAAGCGGCTGTTGACCGATCTGATTTCCAAACCAAAACGGACCGTTGGGTAAGCTGAGGAATCTGTGTTTCCCTCTGCGGCAGGCGTGCTGGATTGCACGCTGGCATACCCGGTCATACTGTAAACTGGCATGGATTCTTTCTTGGATTCAGCAGCAAGACACTGCTGATCAGTTGGGGGCTTGGCCGCTCTGCCTGTTGCCTATGGCTCATTATCTCAAACTTAAACAACGCTTCACCATGACCAGTTCCTCTACCAATTCATCACGCGCCTATGGCCGGAATCAAAATCAATTGCGCTCCGTGAAAATCACGCGGGGTTACACCGTGCATGCAGAAGGCTCTGTGCTCATTGAGTTTGGCGATACCCGCGTGTTGTGCACGGCATCTGTGGAAGAGAAGGTGCCTGGACACAAAAAAGGCAGCGGCGAGGGTTGGGTCACTGCTGAATACGGCATGCTGCCTCGCGCTACTCACACCCGCGGCGATCGCGAAGCCGCCCGCGGCAAACAAAGTGGTCGCACTCAAGAAATTCAACGCCTGATCGGTCGGTCCATGCGCGCTGTGTTTGATTTGAAAAAATTAGGCGAACGCACCATTCACCTCGATTGCGATGTGCTGCAAGCCGATGGCGGCACGCGCACAGCCAGCATCACGGGTGCCTTTGTGGCGGCCCAAGATGCGGTGGATTGGCTCATTCACCATGGCAAGTTGACAGAGTCTCCTATTTTGGATTCGGTGGCGGCCATTTCTGTTGGATTGAAAGATGGCATTGCATTGCTTGATTTGGACTACACCGAAGACTCTTCGTGCGACACCGACATGAATGTGGTCATGACGGGTGCAGGCAATTTTGTGGAAGTGCAGGGCACGGCAGAGGGCGTGGCTTTTACTCGCAAAGAAATGGACAGTTTGTTGGCTTTGGCCGAAAAGGGCATTGCCGAGTTGGTGCAGTTGCAAAAGCAATCTCGTCAAACGCACGTGCACGCCGGAGCTTGATTTCATGAAGATGGTTTTGGCGTCTAACAACGCGGGTAAATTGGCCGAATTGCAAACCATGTTTGGCGCGCTCAATGTGCAATTGGTCCGCCAGTCTGAGTTGAATATTTCGGAAGCCGCAGAACCCTACAAAACATTTGTTGAAAACGCGTTGGCCAAAGCACGTCATGCAGCTGAACAAAGTGGATTACCCGCTGTTGCCGACGATGCTGGCTTGTGCATTGAGGCCTTTGGCGGCTTGCCTGGCGTAGATACGGCTTACTATTGCACACAATTTGGGTATGAAAAATCAGATGCCAACAATGTGACCGCGGTGCTAGAACAAATGGCTGCTGTTGAAAACCGACGTGCAGCCATGGTGAGTACTTTGGTCGCTGTTAGAAGTGCCTACGACCCAGAGCCTTTGATTGCGGTGGGTCGGGTGGTGGTTGACATTGCAAGAGAACCTTTAGGTGACAACGGTTTTGGATTTGACCCCGTGTTGTTCTTGCCTGAATTTGGAAAAACTTTTGCTCAGTTGCCCGTGGAAGTGAAGAACGCCAACAGCCACCGAGGTCGATCCTCGCAAGCCATGGTGGCGCTCATGCGTGAGCGCTGGGGTCTTTGAATGAAACAAGCCTTTGACGTGGTGCACGCCATGCGGCCTGGCTTGCTGCAGTTGCAATCATTGCCACCGCTTTCTTTGTATGTGCATTTGCCGTGGTGCATTCAAAAATGTCCCTACTGCGATTTCAATTCACACGAATGGCGCGACAACTCACAAGCCATGCCAGAGCAGCGCTACATCGATGCCTTGTTGGCTGATTTAGAAACCAGTTTGCCTTTAGTTTGGGGTCGACCTGTTCACAGTGTTTTCATTGGCGGGGGCACGCCCAGTTTGTTCACACCGAGCAGCATCGATAGATTGATCAGTGGCATCAGGGCCCGATTGCCTTTAGAAGCAGAAGCTGAAATTACATTGGAAGCCAACCCGGGTACCTTTGAAAAAGATCGCTTCAAAGCTTTTCGTGCGGCCGGTGTCACGCGTTTGTCCATTGGCGTGCAGAGTTTCAATGACGGGCATTTAAAAGCGCTTGGCCGTGTGCACAACCGCGATCAGGCTATGGCTGCCGTTGATGAAGCGCAGTCTGCTTTTGAAACCTTCAACTTGGATTTGATGTATGCCCTGCCGGGTCAAACACAGAGCGATTTGACGCAAGACATTCAAACCGCTTTGAGTTTCAAGCCGCCTCACATTTCCATTTACCACCTCACCATCGAGCCCAACACGCTGTTTGCCAAACATCCGCCCGTGTTACCCGAGGACGACGAGGCCTACGCCATGATGGACTTGATCACAGAAATGACAGGCGCTGAAGGTCTGCAAAGGTATGAGGTGTCTGCCTATGCCAAGCCAGGGCATAGGTGTTGGCACAACCTCAACTATTGGCAATTTGGCGATTATTTGGGCATTGGTGCTGGCGCGCACAGCAAGCTGAGTTTTGCGCATCGCATTACCCGACAAGTGCGCTTTCGAGAGCCGCAACTTTACATGACGCAAGCCCTGAAAGGTGAGCCTGTCACGCAGCATGAAGAAGTGTCGCGCGAAGAATTGTCCTTTGAGTACATGCTCAATGCCTTGCGTTTGAAAGAGGGCTTTAGCTTGACCGATTACATGGCTAGAACTGGATTGGCCATAACCTCGATTCAGAAGGGTTTGGCACAGGCAGAAGCCAAAGGCTTGCTGGCCAGAGACTTGGTCAAAGTTTGGCCCACTGAAAAGGGGTTTGATTTTTTAAGCGATCTGCAAGAATTATTTTTAGCAGAACCTTGAACACAGCACCTTCAAAAAGGCACTGTTTTTGTCAGGCAACCGTAGAAAGGGCCGAATTCATTTTCTTGCCAAAGTCACGGAACATGGCGATGGTTTGATCGGTAGGAATAAGGTACTTGGCGCGCTTGTCTTCAGGTTGGTTGAAAGTTTTCAACAAATCTTTTTGACGCAAACGAGTGATGCGCTTGTGCAAGGTGGCAGGCGAACCTAAGTGACTAAGGCCAATGGCTTCTCTGACAGTCATGACACGGTTTTCAAACCAGCTTAGCGCAATTTCTTCAAGCAATGCTTTTTCATTGGCGTCTAAATTCGGCCCATCAGGTAAAGCTTGAACAGACTTGGCCAGTTGCAGAAACCGCATGTAGGCATTGGCACTGGCTGATTTGGATTGAGAATTCATGGGGTTATTCTATGAGTAGAATTTGAAAACTTCTTTGAATTTATGTAAATCTTCAGAGATTTTTCACGCCGATTGAAGCAATTCCCATACGCGGTACGGTGTCATGGGCATTTGTAACTTGGGTGCTTTATCGGCTTGGCCATTTCTGGCCATGGCATCAGCCACGGCATTCACCACACAAGGTGTTGCACCAATCGTGCCCAACTCGCCCACGCCTTTCACGCCCAAGACGTTGTTGGTGCTGGGAACCGTTTGGTTGGTAAATGTATGGAACATTTCCGGCATGATGTCTGCTCGGGGTGCCGCATAGTCCATCAAACTGCCGGTCAGCAATTGACCGCTTTCTGCGTCATAAACCATGCCCTCTAACAAGGCTTGACCCATGCCTTGCACGGCGCCGCCGTCAAGTTGCCCCTCCACAATCATGGGGTTCACAATGCGGCCTGCATCGTTCATCGAGGTGTAAGACACCACTTTGGTTTCGCCCGTGGCAGGGTTGAGTTCGATCTCGCAGATATGACACCCGTTGGGCCAAGTGGGGCCGCTGGCGGTGGTGCTGGATTGCATTTCGATGCGCGCCTCAGGTTGGCGCTTGGCCAAGTCTGCCAGTGAAATTTTCAGGTCGGTTCCTTTGACGCTGAATGTGCCGCCTTGATAGGCTAAATCTGACGCAGAGGCTTCTAAAGCTTGGCCTGCCAATTGGCGAGCTTTGTCCAAAGTTTTCTCGGCACCCACGCGCATGGCTGAACCGCCGGTGAAAATCGACCTAGAGCCCGCGCTGCCAAAGCCGTTGGCGCGGTCGGTGTCGCCCAAAATAACGCGCACTTGCGAAATGTCAACGCCAAACACATCGACCACCAATTGCGCAAGGGAGGTGGCAATGCCCTGACCCATGGCATTGACCGCAGAGACCACTTCAATCATGCCATCGGCCAAAATT
>SXXD01000270.1 GCA_005789685.1 Burkholderiales bacterium | reverse complement strand
TGGCACATGTACTCGTATGCTTTATCTTCGACTAGGCCGCTTGGCCAAGCATGGCCAGAAACTGGTAAGGAGATGGTGGCGCCTGCCTGCTCCGCAAGCTCAATGAATGCACCGATGGCAGTGCCAGTGCCGCGGATTGCGCTGATAGCAGCTTCTCCCTCCACAGGCAGTGAGTTCGCCCTGGCAAATCGGCTAATGGGCGTTGGTACCGGCGAGAATGTATTGGTCTCGTGATTCATTTGCGCAATGACGATCTTCATGGTTTTCCTTCATCGGTAGTGCTAACTTTAGCGCTTAATGCGGTCTTGCGTAAGATTGACGTGTAATCAGCAGGCCCGTCCAGCAAACACCCAGTGGAATTTTTGGATGGATTGTGATACCGTTTAAACAATTTCCCTGCTGGAGATCTTTATTTCATACGCTGTCAACCCCATTGATCCTACAAGACCCACTTTCATTGGAGAGGTTTCAGGTATTGACCTAACTCGCAGGCTGACAGAAGAAGAGGTCAGTGCCATCCATGCCGGTATGGACCGCTTCGGTGTGTTGGTGTTTCATGACCAACATTTTGAAGATGAGCAACAAATCGCTTTTAGCCGTCAACTCGGAACGCTGGAGGAAGCTACCGGGGACATCATGTCTGAAAAGGACCGGCGCCTCAGCATGGATTTGAACGATATTTCGAACCTCGACAAAAACGGTGAATTACTTCCTCGCGATGACCGCCGGCGTTTGTTTGGTTTGGGCAATTTGTTGTGGCACTCAGACAGTTCGTTCAAGGAGGTGCCAGCCAAGTATTCAATGCTGTCGGCGCGCAAGATTCCTTTAGCCGGTGGCAACACAGAATTCGCTGACATGCGTGCTGCATATGACGCGCTGGACGATGCGACGAAGAGCGAGGTGCACGATCTAATTTGCTTGCACAGCCAGATTTTTTCTCGAGGTATTTTGGGCTTTGATGATTTCACAGACGCCGAGCGCGCAAAGTGGGCGCCAGTGCGCCAAGGTTTAGTGCGGCGGCACCCCCATACAGGCCAGCTGTCGCTTTATCTGGCAAGCCATGCCGGTGGCATTGAGGGGTGGCCAATGCCGGAGGCGCGTTCCTTTTTACGTGACCTCAACGAACATGCCACGCAGCGCCAGTTTGTCTACGCGCATGTATGGCGTCCATGGGATCTGGTAATCTGGGACAACCGCGTTACGATGCATCGCGCTCGTCGATACGATCCGAAGGAAGTGCGGGATATGCGCAGAACTACGTTGACCAATGAGGTGTCGAGTTTGGAGCAGAGGCCGGTTTAAGTACTTTGAGGGCACCGTACTTTTTTTGCTTACTTCCCCGAAAGTCCCATGCCTCTGGAAATGACCTCTTTCATAATCTCATTGGTGCCACCATAAATTCGTTGGACGCGCGCGTCTGCAAAGGCCCTGGTAATGGGGTATTCCCACATATAGCCATAGCCACCGTGTAGCTGAACACATTCGTCTATGACCTTGCATTGAAGATCGGTACACCAATATTTGGCCATGCTGGCGGTCTGCGTGTCTAACTGTCCGACATTCACAAGTTCACAACATTTATCAATAAACACTTGTGCAATCTGAACTTCAGTTTGCATCTCCGCAAGTCTGTATCGCGTGTTTTGATAATTGGCCACGGCTTGACCAAAGACTTTTCGATCTTGGGTGTATTTCACGGTCCAGTCAATGGCGGCTTGTGCCGCCGCGACTGCAGTGATTGCTATCTGAAGTCGCTCCCATGGCAGTTGTTCCATCAGGCAAATAAATCCCTTGCCTTCGTAATCGGGCCCACCTAACAATTGAGTGGCAGGTACTTTGACATTGTCAAAAAATAGCTCTGAAGTGTCTTGAGCCTTGAGACCCAATTTCTTCAATCGTTTGCCTTTTTCAAAACCAGGCATGCCACGTTCAATTAGCAACAAACTCGTACCCTTAGCGCCCGCACTGGGATCTGTTTTGGCAACCACAATGACCAGATCGGCATGCCAACCATTGGTTATAAATGTTTTGCTTCCGTTTAGCAAATAGGAGCCATCGGCTTGCTTGATAGCGCTGGTTTTGACGCCCTGAAGATCAGAACCTGCCGACGGTTCACTCATGGCAATGGCACCCACCATTTCACCTGAAGCAAACTTGGGCAAGTACTTTTGCTTCTGTGATTCCGTGCCGTAATTCAAAATGTAGGGGGCAACAATTTCATTGTGTAGCCCATAACCGATACCCGTAAAGCCCGCCCGACCTAACTCTTCCATTTGAACCACAGAGTAAAGCTTGTCAGCATCTGCTCCCCCATAAGCCTCGGGCAGCGTCATGCACAAAAAACCGTTGGCCCCTGCTTTTTGCCAGACTTCGCGATCGACGTAGCCTTGCTCTTCCCATGCTTCATGAAAGGGGGCGATTTCTCTGTCCATGAAGCGTTTGAAGCTGTCACGAAAAGACTCGTGTTCAAGCGTAAAGAGAGTTCTTGAGATCATGGTTTGTCCTGATGAAAGTGCATTTGATGGACACAAAGCAAGCGCATCTTAAAAGTATACTCGTCTCGAATGCAAAGCTTTGCAGTCATCTATGGCCTCAATATTTTGGAGATGCTATGTCCGAAGCATTTGTATACGACGCAATTCGCACACCCCGCGGAAAAGGTAAAAAAGACGGCAGCCTGCATGAGGTCAAGCCCGTCGATTTATTGGCAGGTGTGTTGGTGCAACTTCAAAGTCGCAATCAACTCGATACGGCCGCTGTTGACGATGTGGTCATGGGCGTTGTGTCTCCCATCGGCGAGCAGGGCTCGGTGGTGCCCAAAGTGGCGGCGCTTAAAGCTGGTTGGGATTGGCAATGTGCTGGGCTTCAAGTCAATCGGTTTTGTGCCTCTGGTTTAGAAGCAGTTAACTTGGCCGCTATGAAGGTTCGAAGCGGTTGGGAAGAGTTGGTGGTGGCGGGTGGTTTAGAAAGTATGAGCCGCGTTCCCATTGGAGCAGACGGCGGTGCATGGGCGCAAGATCCAGAAACAAACAGTGCGACCTTGTTTGTGCCTCAAGGTATTGGGGCAGACTTGATTGCCACCCTCTGTGGCTTTAGTCGATACGACTTAGATGCTTTTGCTGTTGAGTCACAAAAGCGTGCCACACACGCCAGAGCCAGTGGCTACTTTGATGGCTCTGTGGTGCCCGTTTTAGACAAGCTGGGTCAAGTCATTCTGGCGCAAGATGAATTCATCAAACCGCAAACCACGACTGAAACTCTGGGTGCGCTCAGGGCCTCTTTTGAGCAGTTGGGCGCTATGGGATTTGATGCAGTGGCTCTGCAGCGCTATCCTCAAGTTGAACGTATTTTTCATGTGCACCACGCAGGCAATTCTTCGGGCATTGTCGATGGTGCTGCCGCAGTGCTCATTGGCAGCGAGGCGGCAGGAAAAATTCATGATCTAAAGCCGCGCGCCAGAATTGTGGCGGCAGCGTTGTCTGGCGCTGACCCCACCATCATGCTCACAGGGCCCATGCCAGCCACTAGAAAAGCACTGGACAAGGCGGGCCTGCGTATTGATCAGATCGATTTGTTTGAGGTGAACGAAGCATTTGCGGCGGTACCTCTCAAGTTCATGCAAGAAATGGGTGTGTCGCACGATCGCGTCAATGTCAATGGCGGCGCCATTGCAATGGGTCATCCGCTGGGTGCTACAGGCGCCATGATTCTTGGCACTTTGATTGACGAGTTACACCGTCGACAACTCCGCTACGGTTTGGCCACACTGTGTGTGGGCGGTGGTATGGGCATTGCCACCATCGTTGAACGCATTTAAGAACAGGTGCCCACATGATTTTGAAAACTTTGCGTTACGACATAGAGCAGGGCATTGCCACCGTGACCTTTGACGAGCAAGGCTCACCCGTCAATACCATGTGCTTGCAATGGCAAGATGATTTAGCCGAAGTAGCCCAGGTGCTTGTCCAAGACCGGTCAAAGCTTCAGGGTGTTATTTTGGCCTCCAACAAATCGACTTTCTTTGCTGGAGCCGATCTAAAAGGGGTCATGCGATCAAGCGCCGCCGATGGCCCGAGGGTATTTGCAGAAATTGAACGCATTAAGAAGAACTTCAGAACCATTGAGACGCTGGGGATTCCTGTGGTCAGTTGTTTGAATGGCAGTGCCTTGGGCGGTGGCTGGGAAGTTGCGCTGATGGGCCATCACAGAATTGCAACCCGCAATCCTAAAATTCAGTTTGGTTTACCAGAGGTCACGCTGGGCCTCATTCCCGGCGGTGGCGGTATTACCAAGATGACGCGCGCTCTAGGACTGCTTGCGGCCCAGCCTTATATTTTGGAAAGTAAGTTGTTTGGTCCTGAGCAAGCTTTGAAACTTGGTTTAGTGCATGAGTTGGTCGAGACTGATTTAGAGCTTCGAAAATGTGCCTTGGCCTTTATTGCAGCAGCTCACAACAAGCCTGAGTCTTGTCTGCACATTTGGGACCGCAAGGACTATAAGATGCCTGGCGGTACGCCTCACAACCCCAAGTTGGCGGGTATGTTGAGTTTGGCGCCGGCAGCATTGAAACAAAAAACACGCGGTTTATATCCGGCACCAGAGGCTGCTTTGGCTGCCATGGTAGAAGGTGCGCTGGTCGACTTTGACACAGCCATGCGCATAGAGAGCCGCTACCTGGCAGGCCTGATGACCAGTGGTATTGCGCGCAATATGATCAATACCGTGTTTTTCAATATGAACAGCATCAAAAGCGGCCACAGTCGTCCTTCGGGCGTGCCTCGCTATCGACCCCAAAAGGTTGGCATTTTAGGCGCGGGCTTGATGGGATCTGGCATTGCCTACAGCCAAGCCAGTCGGGGTATTGCGTCTGTTCTAAAAGATGTGACCCTTGAAAAGGCTGAAAAGGGGAAGTCTTACAGCTCGGCACTCACACAAAAGTTGCTGGAAAAAGGCAGCATGACAATTGAACAGCAAACCACTTTGTTGAACTTGATTCAAGCCACCGACAATACGCAAGACTTGAAGGGATGCGACCTCATCATTGAAGCTGTTTTTGAGCAGCGCGAAGTCAAAGGGGCAGTCACAAAAGAAGCGCAAACCATGCTTGCCGAAGGTGGTTTTTTTGCAAGCAACACATCGACCTTGCCCATTAGTGGATTGGCCACTGCCAGCAATCATCCTGAGAAATTTATTGGTATTCATTTTTTCAGTCCCGTAGAAAAAATGAAGTTGGTCGAAATTATTCGAGGTGAAAAAACCGACGATGAAACCATCGCGCGAGCTTACGATTATGTTCAGGCCTTGGGCAAGCTGCCCATTGTCGTGAACGACTCACGAGGTTTTTATACCAGTCGTACCTTTGCCACGTTTGTCATGGAGGGTGCTGCCATGTTGGGCGAGGGCATACCAGCGCCAGTGATTGAAAATCTGGCTATGCAAGTGGGCATGCCTGTAGGTCCATTGGCTGTGATTGACGAAACTGCCCTTACTTTGTCGGTCCATGTTTTAGAACAAACTCGCGAAGACTTCAAGAAAGAAGGGCGCACTTATGCTGAAAGTCCTGGAGAACTGTTGGTTGAAAGAATGGTCAAGGCGTTCAAGCGAGGTGGGCGAGCATCGGGTGGCGGTTTTTACGATTACCCAGCTGGACAAAAAAAGATGCTGTGGCCTGAATTGAAAAAAATATTTGAAAAGAGCCAAGGTACATTTGATCAGCAAGACATTAAAGACCGAATTCTTTACAGACAAGCAATTGAAACTGCCAGGTGTTTAGACGAAGGTGTTTTGACATCCGTCCACGAAGGCAACATTGGCTCAATTTTCGGCATTGGATATCCAGCATGGACCGGCGGTGCTTTGCAATTCATTTATGGCATGGGCGTTTCAAATTTTGCGAAGCGGAGTCAAGAGCTCGCAGCTCAATATGGTGATGGGTTCAATGTCTCTCAAGGGGTATTGGACACTTTAGTGAAATACAAACCGGTTTACTAGATCAAAAAAACCATGGAGTGCACTTGATGAAATCTAACGCAGATGTAACCAGCACCATGATGAAGGTGGACTTGTCCATCAATCATTTTCTAGACCGAGCGGGCACTTTATTTCCAGACAATGAAATTGTCTCGCGACTGCCCGACAAATCGCTGGTCAAGCACACCTACGCACAGTTTTATAGCCGCACGCGAAGCTTGGCAAAGGGCTTGAAAGATTTGGGGCTGAAAAAAGGCGATCGGGTGGCCACCTTGTGTTGGAACCACCATGCCCATTTGGAATGCTACTTCGGTATTCCTGCTGCAGGCGGTGTCATGCACACTTTGAATTTGCGCTTGTCACCAGACGAAATTGCTTGGATTGCAAACGATGCACAAGACCGGTTTTTGATCATTGACGACATCTTGCTTCCGCTTTATCGCCAGATTGAGAACAAGTACAAGTTCGAAAAAGTCATCGTGTTTCCCTTTTCTGGCGCCGATGTGCCTGCAGAGTTCATGAACTATGAACAGTGGTTGGCCGACTCCGATGGCAGCCAATTCGAATACGCCGCACATTCTGAAGACGATCCGATTTCCATGTGCTACACATCTGGCACCACTGGACGACCCAAGGGGGTGGTCTACTCGCACCGCTCAACTGTTTTGCACACGCTGGTTGCCTCGCTGGGCGATTTCTGGTCTTTGCGCGGTACCGATGTGGTCCTGCCAGTAACTCCCATGTTTCATGCCAACAGCTGGGGTATCCCGTATGGTGCGGTCATGATGGGCGTCAAACTGGTGTTTCCAGGGCCACATCTGCATCCAGACGATTTGTTGGACCTGATGCAAATTGAGCCGCCTACTTTGTCATTGGGTGTACCCACCATTTGGATGGGTTTGATTCAGGCCTACGAAGCAGCTTTGACCCTACAGCCAAACCGTTGGAAGTTGCCAGTAGGCATGCGCAGCCTAGTGGGGGGCGCTGCAGTGCCCGAAGCCTTAATTCGCGCATTTGACAAACATGGCATCTGGATTTTGCAAGGCTGGGGCATGACCGAAACTTCGCCGGTCTGTACCATTTCTTACCCCAAGGCCGAATTGCGTAATGCGACGATGGACGAACGCTACCGCCGCGCCGCCATGGCTGGCATTCCGGTGCCCCTGGTTGATTTGCGCATCCGCAACGATGAAGGCCAAGACCAAGCTTGGGACGGACAGCATGTAGGTGAGTTGCAGGTGCGAGGCCCCTTTATCACTGGCAGCTACCACCATGTGCCCGTGAGCGACGATAAATTCACCGACGATGGTTGGCTGCGCACCGGAGATGTGGCCAGCGTTGACACCATGGGCTTTGTTCGGATTACCGATCGCACCAAGGACTTGATCAAATCTGGCGGAGAGTGGATCAGTTCGGTCGATTTAGAAAACGCGCTGATGGCGCATCCTGGTATTGCCGAAGCGGCAGTGATTGCCATTCCAGACGAAAAGTGGAGCGAAAGGCCTTTGGCTTGTTTAGTGGCCAAACCAGGCCAAGCACCGCAAGCCGAAGAACTGGCCGCCCATTTGCTGAAAATGGGCTTTGCCAAGTGGCAAGTGCCTGACCGCTATGAATGGATCGCCAGTGTACCTCGCACTTCAACAGGCAAGTTTTACAAATTGAAGCTTCGGGAAATGTTTCCAAAGTGACAGTGCTCGGGAAACTCCCGATGGTCTCAGTGTTTCTTTCTGACAGGATCTGATTAAGTTTCTATATTTACTTCACATGTCCTAAAGGGGATGGATGATCGAACAGGATTCAATTCTCGAGTCGCGCCCTAAAGCCAATGCCCCGGTGATGCTCTCGGTTTCGCAAGTCACCGTCAAATTCCGCGGCATTGTTGCCTTAGACGGGATCTCTTTCGATGTTCAGCAAGGACAGATTGCTGGTCTGATTGGTCCCAACGGCGCTGGCAAAACCACATTGTTCAATTGCCTTTCTCGCTTGTACGATTACAGCGAGGGTGAAATTCATTTTGAGGGCCAAAGCCTTCAAGGCATGACACGCCACAAGACGGCCGAGATTGGAATTGGCCGGACTTTTCAGAACTTGGCGCTTTACAAAACCATGTCGGTGCTGGACAACATCAAGGTTGGCGCCCACTGCCGTGCAGAAAAAGGCTTTCTGGCCCACGCCCTGCGACTGCCAGGCGTGCGTCAAGAAGAAGCCAAAATTCACCAGAACGCCATGCAATTGGTCGAATTTTTAGATTTGCAATCTGTAGCCTTGCGCAAAGTTTCCGACTTACCTTTTGGTACACAAAAACGCGTTGAACTAGCGCGTGCTTTGTCAAGCCAGCCAAAACTCTTGCTGCTGGACGAACCAGCCGCGGGTTTGAACCATGAAGAAGTGAATGCCTTGGGCGACCTGATCAAGAAAATCCGTGATCAATTCAAGGTCACCGTGCTTTTGGTGGAACACCACATGAGTCTGGTCATGAGTGTCTCCGACAAAGTGGTGGCTCTGAATTTCGGCAAAAAAATTGCCGACGACACACCGACTCAAGTGCGTCAACATCCTGATGTGATTCAAGCTTACCTGGGGTCTTCAAAATGAGCCGAATGCTTCTTGAAGTCAAAGACCTTTTTGCCGGCTATGGCGCCACCGAAGTGCTGCATGGCCTGTCGATGCAAATCGAAGAGGGCAGCATCACGACCTTGCTAGGTGCCAACGGTGCCGGTAAAACCACCACGCTGCGTGCGTTGAGCAAGATGATCAAAGTTCGCGGTCAAATCATGTTTGATGGTCAAGCCATTGGAGGCAAGGCCACGGAGGACATTGTTCGACTGGGTGTGGCTCACGTGCCCGACGGCCGTGGCACCTTCGGCAGCCTTTCCACAGAAGAAAATTTGCAACTGGGCAGCTACACCCGAAAAGACAAGCAAGAGGTGGCGCAGGACCAGGAAAAGATGTACAGCTACTTTCCTCGGTTGAAGGAAAGGCGCAATCAGCAAGCCGGCACACTTTCCGGGGGTGAGCAACAAATGCTGGCCATTGCAAGGGCCCTCATGCTGCGCCCCCGATTGCTGCTGCTGGACGAACCTTCGTTTGGCTTGGCACCGCTCATTGTCCGAGAGATTTTTGACATCATGCAAACCATCAACCAGACCGACAAAGTGACGATCTTGTTGGTTGAACAAAACGCTGCCATGGCACTCGATCTGGCAAATTACGCCTACCTTTTAGAAACCGGCAAACTGGTTTTGTCGGGTCTTTCGAAAGACTTGAAACAAGACGAAGCTGTTCGTCGCTCTTACCTCGGCCACTGAGAACACCAACATGGAAACCTTCATTCACCAAGTTGTTGCTGGCATTGCCACGGGCGGGGTTTACGCCAGCCTTGCTTTGGCGCTCGTGATGATTTACCAATCAACGCACCACATCAATTTTGCGCAAGGCGAAATTGCAATGTTTGCCACTTACATGGCCTGGACCCTGATCAACGCAGGCGTCTCCTACTGGCTGGCTTTCGTTTGCACCATCTTGCTGTCGTTTAGCTTGGGGGTTTTGATCCAGCGCATCATCATTCGGCCTGTGGAAAATGCGCCGGTGCTTAACATTGTGGTGGTCTTCATTGGCCTGTTGGTCATCCTGAACAGCATTGCGGGTTGGGTCTTCACATATACCATCAAAGCTTTTCCATCGCCTTTTCCCAAAGAGCCACCGTTTGGTTTGCATTTCATTTCATCGCACGAACTGGGCTCCATTGGCGTCACCATGGTGCTTCTGCTTTTGCTCTACAGCTTTTTCAAGTTCACACCACTTGGCCTGGCCATGCGCGCTGCAGCGCAAAATCCAGATTCAAGTCGCTTGGTGGGCATCCGTGTGGGTTGGATGTTGGCCTTGGGTTGGGGACTTGCTGCTGCCATCGGTTCTGTAGCGGGCATGATGATTGCGCCAGTGGTCTTCCTTGAGCCCAACATGATGTCGGGCATCTTGCTTTATGCCTTTGCTGCGGCATTGGTGGGGGGCATTGACAGTCCTGGAGGTGCGGTGTTGGGCGGCTTCATCGTTGGCATTCTTGAAAATATTCTAGGTGCCTATGTCATCGGCACAGAACTCAAGTTGTCGGTCGCTTTGGTATTGATCATTGTTGTGCTCACTATCAAACCTGCTGGTCTGTTCGGTAAAGTGATTGTTTCAAGGGTCTGAATTAGATGTCTTCCAATCTACCATCTACCGAAAATTCGATCCCATGGATTCGAATCGTGGTGGGCCTGATCGCAGCCTGCGTCTTGCCCTTTTTCATTTCCAATTACCATGTGTTCCAAGCCTCCATGGTGTTGAGCTATGCCATTGCGTTGGTGGGGATGAATATTCTCATTGGTTACAGTGGGCAAATCTCTTTGGGACATGGCGCCTTCTTGGCCATCGGGGCCTACACCAGTGCCATCCTGATGGACAAAATGAACATCCCCTATTGGATGACCATTCCGATGGCGGCCTTCATTTGTCTGGTGGTGGGCTTTTTGTTTGGCTTGCCTGCACTGCGGCTAGAGGGACACTACTTGGCCTTGGCCACGTTTGCGCTGGCAGTGGCTTTGCCGCAGTTGCTCAAGTTTAAACACCTAGAATTTCTAACAGGTGGCGTGCAAGGTATTGTGATCATGAAACCCGACCCGCCCTGGCAGACCTTGTTTGGGTTGAAACTCAATTCAGACCGGTGGCTTTATTTTTTCACCTTGGCTGTCACTGTGGTGATGTTCGTCATTGGTTGGAATTTGATTCGCGGTCGAGTAGGGCGTGCCCTGATCGCCATCCGCGACCAACCTATTGCAGCGGCCTCTATGGGCATTGATACGCCCCTTTACAAAAGTTTGGCTTTCGGTGTGAGCGCCATGTTCACGGGCGTGGCGGGTGCGCTGAGTGCTATTTTGGTGGCCTTTGTGGCACCCGACAGTTTCACCGTTTTCCTATCGATCACATTGCTGGTTGGCATGGTGATTGGCGGCGTCACCTCCTTGCCTGGTGCTTTGTATGGCGCCTTATTTATCCAGTTCGTTCCGAACATTGCTGACCAGATTTCCAAGGCCGCGCCTTGGGCGATCTATGGCACCATGTTGATTTTGTTCATGTACACCATGCCCACTGGTATTGCGGGTGCCCTCCGTTTGTTAGGCGAGAAGTTTCGCCCAACTCGCTCTTGATTTTCAACCCTTTCTCTCAACCAAGGACCACCATGAAAAAGAGACAATTTGCCCTAACTGCTCTGTGCATTTCCCTCATTGGCTTTGCCTTACCGGCTGCCGCGCAAAAAAAATACGATCCCGGTGCCAGCGACACTGAAATCAAAATTGGTCAAACCATGCCATACAGCGGCCCAGCTTCGGCTTATGGCGTCATTGGCAAGGTTCAGGCAGCTTACTTCAAGCAATTGAACGAGACAGGTGGCATCAACGGCCGCAAGATCAACT
>SXXD01000269.1 GCA_005789685.1 Burkholderiales bacterium | reverse complement strand
TATAAAAGGAAGCCGGATGTACCTTGTTTTCATCTCAAATTGGGCCAAGATGGCCTTGCCAAAGGTTTCGGCCGTAATTCCGGTGCCGTCGGAGATGAAAAAAACGGTTCTGTTGGGCATTGTTGAAATTTTAATGGGGTGAGCAGTAAGTTGAGACCTAAAATCTCTTTCATTATCTACCGCCTGCTGGCGCTCAGTCATCCAGTCTAAAAACAATCAAGATTCTGAGAGTTGGTTCGGGCTCAAAGTGCCGTTTTTTTAATATTGGAGTTTTTATGTCTCAGCTTTTTGCAAAGGACGCGTTGGCCGTTCCCTTCGAACTTCTTCGAATGACGGATGTTGAATCTGTAGGGGGTAAAAATGCCAGCTTGGGCGAGATGATTTCGCAACTGCCTAACGGTGTCAGAGTCCCTACAGGCTTTGCCACCACAGCGCATGCATTTCGAGAGTTTTTAAAGCACGGCGGCTTGGTCGATCGCATCAACCAAAAATTGAATGATTTGGATGTGGAGGATGTTCGAGCCTTGGTCGCAGTGGGTGCCGAAATCCGTGGCTTGGTAGAGGCGCAGCCTTTCCCTACAGATTTGGAGAAGGCCATTCGTGAGCAATTTGCTGTTTTGAGCACTGGCAATGCGCAAGCCTCCTTTGCGGTGCGTTCCTCGGCCACCGCCGAAGATTTGCCAGATGCGTCGTTTGCAGGCCAGCAAGAAACATTTTTGAATGTGGTTGGCGTTGAAGATGTTCTGCACAAGATGAAGGAGGTGTTTGCCTCCTTGTACAACGACCGAGCAATCAGTTACCGCGTGCACAAAGGTTTTGCACACTCAGAAGTGGCCTTGTCAGCAGGGGTGCAGCGCATGGTTCGTTCTGACCTGGGCGCCGCAGGGGTGATGTTCACCATTGACACCGAAACAGGTTTTGAAGATGTGGTGTTCATCACGTCCAGTTATGGCTTGGGCGAGACAGTGGTGCAGGGCGCTGTGAATCCCGATGAGTTTTATGTGCACAAGCCCATGCTGGCCGCTGGCAACAAAGCCGTCATTCGACGCAACTTGGGCTCTAAGCTCCTGCAAATGATTTTTTCCACACCTGAAGAAAAAGCCAGCTCAGGCAAGCTGGTGAAAACGGTGGATGTGGCCATGGAGTTGCGCAATCGCTACTCCTTGTCCGATGCAGACATTACGCAGCTGGCGCAATACGCCATAGTGATTGAAAAGCACTACGGCCGCCCAATGGACATCGAATGGGGTAAAGATGGCACCGACGGTTTGATTTATATTTTGCAGGCTCGTCCTGAAACCGTGAAGAGCCAATCTAAAGGTACCGCAGAACTTCGTTACAAACTCAAAGGCAAGGGCACGGTGCTGGCTGAGGGTCGTGCCATTGGTCAAAAAATTGGCACAGGCCCTGTTCGTTTGGTACACAGCATTTCAGAGATGGACCAAGTGCAAGCCGGCGATGTTTTAGTGACTGACATGACAGACCCCAATTGGGAGCCCGTGATGAAGCGCGCCAGTGCCATCGTGACCAACCGGGGAGGGCGCACTTGTCATGCTGCCATCATTGCACGAGAGCTGGGCATTCCTGCGGTCGTGGGCTGTGGCAATGCCACGGATCAATTGAAAGATGGCACGCTTGTCACAGTCAGTTGCGCTGAAGGTGATACAGGCCGTATATACGATGGCTTGCTTGAAACGGAAGTGACAGAAGTGATCAGGGGCACCATGCCCGAAATTGCCACCAAAATCATGATGAACGTAGGCAATCCGCAGTTGGCATTTGACTTTGCGCAGTTGCCCAATCAAGGCGTTGGCTTGGCGCGTTTAGAGTTCATCATCAACAACAACATTGGTGTTCACCCCAAAGCCATTTTGGATTACCCCAACATCGATGCCGACTTGAAAAAAGCGGTGGAGTCTGTGGCGCGGGGCCATGCTTCACCCAAGGCTTTTTACATCGACAAAGTCACAGAAGGCGTGGCCAGCATTGCCGCCGCTTTTTGGCCCAAGCCGGTCATTGTTCGCTTGTCAGATTTCAAGAGCAATGAGTATCGCAAACTCATTGGCGGCAGCCGCTACGAACCAGAAGAAGAAAATCCGATGTTGGGTTTTCGGGGTGCAGCGCGCTATATCAGCGAAGATTTTGGCGAGGCCTTTGCCATGGAGTGTGAAGCCATCAAGCGTGTCCGCGGCGAGATGGGTTTGACCAATGTGCAAGTCATGGTTCCGTTTGTTCGCACCCTGGGTCAAGCCGATCGTGTCACCCAGTTGTTGGACAAACATGGCCTGAAGCGCGGTCAGGACGAACTGAAAATCATCATGATGTGCGAAGTCCCCAGCAACGCCATCTTGGCTGAGCAGTTCTTGGAATACTTCGATGGCTTTTCAATTGGCTCTAACGACCTGACGCAACTCACTCTGGGCTTAGACCGCGACTCCGGCTTGGCGTTGTTGGCTGTCGATTTTGACGAACGCGATTTGGCAGTTCAAACCTTGATATCACAGGCCATTCAGGCGTGCCTGCGTCAGGGGAAATACGTGGGCATTTGTGGCCAGGGCCCAAGCGACCATCCAGACTTTGCGCGTTGGCTCATGGCGCAGGGCATCAGCTCCATCTCATTGAATCCAGACACCGTGGTTGAAACCTGGACGCAACTCGGAAAAGCCGATTGAAACCATCTGCCTCATTTCAGCAAAGGTATGCCGCCTACCAATGGCGGCTGCATCGCAACGTTTTGGCTTACGTTATTTTGCTGCTTTGCTTGATGGGCATCATGGGTTGGGCGGAACATCAAGGCCTTTCTAGAAATTTAATTGGCCCTATTTTTTTATTTTCGACGGTCATGATCTACGCCTTCATAGGTGTCGCAGGTCGAACTTCCAATGCAGACGAATACTACGTAGCCGGCCGACGTATCCCCGCTTTTTACAACGGCATGGCCACAGCCGCAGATTGGATGAGTGCGGCCTCATTCATCAGTCTGGCCGGCGCACTTTACTTGCAAGGCTTCTCTGGCAGCGGCGATCAAGCAGGCGGTTTGGCATATGTCATGGGATGGACCGGCGGATTTTGCTTGGTAGCCTTGCTGATTGCGCCCCATTTGCGCTCTATGAACTTGTATACCTTGCCAGACTTTTTTAGCCAGCGCTTTGGCGGGCGTTGGCCAAGATTGTTGGCAGCTTGGTCGGCCATTTTGTGTTCATTCACCTATGTGGTTGCGCAAATTTATGGTGTGGGCCTGATTGCGTCACGCCTCACTGGGGTGCAATTTGAAATTGGTATTTTGCTGGGCTTGGGTGGCATCTTGTTGTGTTCCTTTTTGGGTGGCATGCGGGCGATTACTTGGACCCAAGTTGCGCAGTACATCATTTTGATGATGGCATTTTTAATTCCAGTGTCATGGATGGCCTACAAACAACTGGGAACGCCTTTGGCACCGCTGGTTTATGGCTCGCAGCTTTCTAAGATTGCAGATTTAGAGCAAAAACTCATTGCAGACCCCGCTGAGTTGGCTGTCAGGAATGAGTATTTGCGCCGCGCTGAGTCGCTGCGATCAAAGCTGGAAAATGTGGAAGCATCTCTGAAAAATGAGCGGTACATGTTAGAGCAGCATGTGCGAGATTTAAAGCTTCAAAACGCCGAATTTTCAGTGATTACAAGAGCACGGCGCGACTTGCAGGCATTGCCCAAAAATGCCGCCGACGCAAAGGAGGTTTGGCAAAAGGCCATGCTTGAAAACTATGAGCGCTCAAAGCCCTTGGGTGGCATGCCGCTTCATGGCAAGGCCTTTCAGGGGGAGCCCGATGGCACCTCTCAAGAGCAAGAACTTTTCCAGCACTCGCGTATCAATTTTGTCGCACTAATTTTTTGCCTGATGGCCGGCACCGCTGGCCTGCCGCATTTGTTAACCCGCTTCTACACGGTGCCCAACGAATCCGAGGCCCGACTGTCGGTGGCGTGGTCTTTGTTTTTCATTGTCATCTTGTACCTAAGTGCGCCCGCATTGGCCGTGCTTGTGAAGTTTGAGGTCATGAACAACTTGGTGGGCAGCTCCTTTTCTGAGTTGCCCCATTGGCTTGCACAGTGGGCAAGGGTTGACAGCGCCTTGGTCGAAGTGACAGACGTAAACCTAGATGGCATCTTGCAATTTGGTGAGCTGAAGTTGGGTGCAGACATGATCATGTTGGCCAGCCCTGAGTTGGCTGGGCTGCCTTATGTCATTTCGGGCTTGGTGGCCGCTGGGGGTTTTGCCGCTGCTTTGTCTACGGCAGACGGTTTGCTTTTGACCATCAGCAACGCTTTTGTGCATGACATGCGCTTAGGCATGAAAAATGGCGTGGAATCACAAGATGGTCGGGTGATTTTGTCCAAGTTTGCTTTGTTGGCCGTGGCCATGTGCGCCGCTTTGGTGGCCGCTTGGAAGCCTGCGCAAATTCTGGCTTTGGTTTCAGCTTCTTTTTCTTTGGCAGCTTCCGCCTTCTTCCCTGGCATGGTCATGGGGATTTTCTGGAAGCGCGCCAGTCGAAAGGGTGTGGTGCTAGGCATGCTCTTGGGCCTGATCACCACGCTGCTTTACATGACACTCAATGCGCCTACGGTGAGGGCCGCGTTTCATTGGCCTGCAGACAGCGGTTTATTTCTAGGAATTCTGCCTATCTCTGCGGGCATTTTGGGGGTGCCGGTCGGATTTTTGGCCATCCTCTTGGGAAGTTGGGCCTTGCCAGACCGCGCCATGGCGCCCGAACCCCAAGCGCCCTCTCAAAATCCCTATCCAGGACTCTAATTCCTAGGCTATAATCGCGGGCTCACCTTGCTGCACCCCATCCGACGCTGGGGGTAGCTTTTTATCAGAACCCATCGGGTTCAAAACCAAAAGGAGTCTCAATGCGTCATTATGAAATCATTTTGCTGATTCACCCGGATCAGAGCGAACAAGTTCCAGCCATGT
>SXXD01000268.1 GCA_005789685.1 Burkholderiales bacterium | reverse complement strand
AGTTTAAGCAGTTTGCCCGTGGTCATTCAAACCAGTGAGGCGTTTTTCTAGGAATTTGCCAATGGCCAGTGTATCGATCCGTACCGTCAAAAAGAACTTTGGCGAAGTCCCCATCCTTCACGGTGTCGACATTGAGATCAAAGACGGCTCATTCACCGTTTTAGTGGGCCCCTCTGGTTGCGGCAAGTCCACATTGCTTCGCATGATTGCTGGCTTAGAAGAAATTAGCAGCGGCGAAATTCACATTGGCAATCGCCAAGTCAACGACCTGCCCCCCAAAGAGCGCGACAGTGCCATGGTTTTCCAAAACTATGCGCTCTACCCCCACATGACCGTGGGCGAGAACATGGCCTTTTCGCTCACCCTTGCCAAACGCCCGCAAGAAGAAATTGACAAAAAAGTAGCCCGTGCCGCCGACATCTTGGCCCTAGGCTCTTTGCTTGAGCGTTATCCGCGCCAACTCTCTGGCGGTCAACGCCAGCGTGTGGCCATGGGCCGTGCCATTGTTCGCGACCCCCAAGTGTTTTTGTTTGACGAACCCCTGTCCAACCTTGATGCCAAACTTCGAGTGGCCATGCGCAGTGAAATCAAAGAATTGCATCAGCGCTTGCAAACCACCTCCATCTACGTCACGCACGATCAAATTGAAGCCATGACCATGGGCGATCAAATTGTGGTCATGCGCGATGGCCGCATTGAACAAACCGGATCGCCTCTAGAGCTTTACGACTTTCCGTCCAATCAATTTGTGGCAGGCTTCATTGGCTCTCCGGCTATGAACTTCTTGCCAGGCAAGTTGCTCGTCAACGCAGGTCAATTCCAAGTTGAGTTGAACGATGGTTTGAAACTTGACTTGCCCCGCCCTGTTCAAGGTCAGAACGGTCAGCCTGTTGTTTTCGGCACCCGCCCTGAACACCTCAGCTTGGTCAATGGTGCTGGCATTTCAGCTCATGTGGCCGTCATGGAACCCACAGGCATGGACACCTTTGTCGCTTGCCGACACGAAGGTGTTGAGTTTTCCGCTGTTTTCCGTGAGCGTCATGAGTTTAAGTTGGGTAGCACCATTCATTTGCAGCCCGATATGGCACGTTCACACGTCTTTGATGCTGGCACCGGCATGCGCTTGGTAGCCTGATTTCCAAATCTATTTTATTTTCGTTTCTCTCACGTCGCTCAACCACTCAAAAGGAGACATTTCATGGCAAAACTCAATCGACGGAACTTTCTGGAAAGCTCAGCCGGCGTTGCGGCAGCTTCCACCACACTGGGCATGGCTGTAAGCCCTGCTGTACAAGCCCAAAATCTAAGCTTCAAGCCTGAAAAAGGTGCCAAGCTGCGCGTCTTGCGCTGGAGCCGATTTGTGCAAGGCGACATTGACGCCTACATGGCCAACGTGAAGAAATTCACGGCAGCCACAGGCATTGAAGTGCGTGTTGACAACGAAGGTTGGGAAGATGTTCGCCCCAAGGCCGCTGTAGCGGCCAATACCGGCGCTGGTCCTGACATTATTTTGTCCACCAACGACGATGCCAATTTGTACCCAGAGAAGTTACTCGACGTCACAGATCTGTGCGAGTACTTGGGCAAAAAATACGGCGGCTTCTTCCCTTCATGCAACGCTTACTTAAAGCCCGATGGCAAAAAATGGATTGGTGTCCCGCTCGGTGCCGCAGGTGCCATGATGGTTTACCGTCAAAGCCACCTCAAAGCGGCAGGTTTTGACACATTCCCTAAGGACACCGACGGTTTCCTCAAAATGCTCAAAGCCCTCAAAGAAAAAGGCACACCTGGTGGCTTTGCCCTTGGCAATGCCACAGGTGATGGCTTGTGGTGCAACTGGCTCATGTGGGCGTTTGGTGGCAAATTGGTTGATGCCAACAACAAGGTGGTCATTGACAGCCCCGAGACCATCAAGGCTCTGGAATACGCCAAAGAAATGTATGCCACATTCCCACCTGGCACCTTGTCATGGCTCGACCCCAACAACAACAAAGCGTTCTTGGATGGTCAAGTTAGTGTGACCAACAACGGCATCTCCATTTACTACGCCACCAAAACATCCACAGATGAAAAAGTGCGCGCATTGAAAGAGGACGTGCATCACGCGTCATATCCTGTTGGTCCAGTCGGTACGCCAACTGAATCGCATCTGTTCTTCAACCAGATGATCATGAAGTACACCAAGTTTCCGAATGCAGCCAAAGAGTTCTTGCGCTTCATGATGGAAAAAGAGCAGTTCGATCCATGGCTCACAGCAGCTGGTGGTTACATTGCCCCTCCATTGGACTTCTACACCAAGTCTGCCGTCTGGACCTCCGATCCAAAGCACACTGCCTACCGCGATTGCGTGAAAAACATGCGTCCTGCAGGCTACGCAGGCAAGATGGGTTATGCCTCAGCTGGCGCCGGTGCCGACTTCATTGTGGTCAACATGGTGGCAGAAGCTGCTAGCGGTTCTAAAACACCGAAAGAAGCTGCAGAACGCGCCCAAAAACGTGCCGAGCGTTACTACAAAGTTTGATTTTTTTATAAACTGATAAGTACCCATGACACCCTTGCTTGAGAGAATTCAGAACAGCCGCAATGTGCTCGGCTTGATCTT
>SXXD01000058.1 GCA_005789685.1 Burkholderiales bacterium | reverse complement strand
TGTACAAATCAGTGTCCGACAGCGTGGTTCGCCCCTTGACTTGATCGTGGCAGAAGCCATGATTTTGGCCAACAGCACATGGGGTCAATGGTTGGCCAGTTTGGGCGTTCCCGCCATCTACAGAAGTCAAGCCAGTTTGTCGCCGGGTATCAAAGTTCGCATGGGCACCAAGGCCTTGCCTCACGCCGGCATTGGAGTGCCCGCCTATGCATGGAGTACCTCGCCACTGCGCCGCTATACCGACTTGGTCAATCAGTGGCAAATCATTGCATGCGCACAGCACGGCGCAACTGCCGCATTGGCGGCGCCCTTCAAACCCAAAGACGCGCAAATGTTTGCCATCATCAGCGCCTTCGAAGCAGCCTACACCGCCTACAACAGCTACCAATCCGGCATGGAACGTTTTTGGACACTTCAATATTTGAAGCAAGAAAACATCACCGAAGTCGTGGCCAGTTTGGTCAAAGAAATGGGCGGCGGGAGTTGGTTGGTTCGTACCGACCATTTGCCGCTCATGTTAAGTGTCATGGGTGCAGCAGGCTTGGTGCGAGGTGACAAAGTGAAGGTTCAATTGGGCAGCATTGACGCCATGGCCTTGGATGTCACGGGCACAGTCATTGAAAAAATCACCTCCTCTGATCTCAACCTAGAAAGCGCCACAGGCGACGAGTCCTTGGAAGACTTGGAAGAAGCCGCGACCGGGCCCATTGCCATTGCCCTGAATGTGAACGAAACCCCCACAGAAGACCCCTCTGTTTAACTCACGTTTTCACACGAACAGCAACATGCTTTCTTCGTCAATACCCCTGTCACACCATCAAGCTTCGCACCGCGCCTTGCTTTGGGCCTTGGGTTTTTCGCTTGTTTTTCATGCCAGCCTGCTCACACTGAAATGGGTCGCCCCTGCCACATTCGATCGAATCTTTGAAACCAACACTTTAGAAGTGGTGCTGGTCAATTCAAGCAGCAAGAATGCCCCCGATGCACCCTTGGCCTTGGCCCAAGTGAACTTGGCAGGCGGTGGTCTAGTGCCAGGCACCAGCCTGCAAACCAGCCCCTTCGGTGTGCAAACAAGCCATGCCAACACGCAAGAATTAGAGCAACTTGAACAACAAATCGAATCGCTGAAAAATGAACAACAGCGATTGATTCAACAACTCAAGCAAGAATTATTTCAACTCAACAGCGCCAATCAACTTCAATTCAGTGAAGCCAAGTCGGCAGATGCAATGGCTGAACGCAAGAAACAACTCGCCAACCAATTGGCTCAAATTGAAAAACAGTCTCAAGCCCTTCAAGGCGGCCCTAAAAAACGCTTCATCGGCCCGGCTACAAAAGAGGTTTCATTTGCGCGCTATTACGACAAAATGCGCCGCACCATCGAAGTTACAGGCACTGAAAATTTTCCGCAAGCTGCGGGTCAAAAACTCTACGGTCAACTCACCATGGTCATCACTTTGGACAAGCAGGGCCATGTCTTGAGCACCGAGGTGGCCAGCGGTTCTGGACAATTCGTTTTGGACCAGCGTGCTCAAGCCATTGTTCGCGGCGCATCACCCTTTGGTGCTTTCACAGCAGACATGAAAAAAGAGGCAGATCAATTGGTGGTGGTCACACGCTTCCAATTTGCTCGCGACGAAACGCTTGAAACCAAAATGCTGGCACCCGATTCAAGCGCCATATCGAAGCCTGCTGTTCAAGCTCAGTCAAAAAATTAACGGATACTTTCCATGGACTCCTATTGCGTTTTCGGCCATCCCATTGAGCACAGCAAGTCGCCTTGGATTCAAGCGCGCTTTGCCGAACTCACGGGTCAAACACTGCAGTACGAAAAAACTTGGCTACCACTTGACGCCTTCAACGCCAGCGTTCATGCTTTCAGGGCGGCTGGCGGCAAAGGCTGCAATGTCACCTTGCCTTTCAAAACCGAGGCCGCCGCGTTGGCCACTGAATTCAGTCCCCGCGTGGCATTGGCTCAAGCCTGTAACACCCTCAAATTTGACGGCGAACACATTTATGGCGAGAACACCGATGGCCTAGGCTTGGTCACCGACTTGGTCAGCAATGCGGGTTTTGAATTGCAAGGTCGCCGCATTTTGCTGATAGGGGCCGGCGGTGCATCAGCTGGTGTACTCGGCCCCTTGTTGACACAAAAACCGCTTTGCATTTGGGTGGCCAATCGAACCCTCGAGAAAGCCTTTCAGTTGGTTGCGCGACATGCCAGCTTGGCTTTAGCAGAGGGCGTTGACTGCCAAGCTTTTGGCTTGACCCATGAAGCCATCCTGAGCCAATCCTTTGACTTGGTCATCAACGCCAGCAGCAGCAGCCTTCAACAAGCAGCCTTGCCCGTGCCCGCCAGTGTGCTTCAAGCCAATGGCTTGGCCTGCGATTTGATGTACGGCCCAGCAGCACTTGGTTTCCTTGAATGGGCCCGTGCAAATGGCACCGAAGCGCGCGATGGTCTTGGCATGCTGGTCGAGCAAGCCGCGGCCTCATTCCATCTGTGGCGCGGCGTTCAGCCACCGACTCAAAAAGTGTTGGCTGATTTGCGGGCCTTGTTAAATTCTTCAAAGTGACATGCTGGCTTACATTTTCAATGCCTTGAAACAATGGCTCTGGCTGGTCTTAGCAGGCTTTGTCATCTTGCAAATTTTCTTTGTCGGGCGCATTGCATTCATGGCGGTGGTTGACCCCTCTTCCACCGCCTTTGAACGTTCGCAAGCCTGGCAAATGGTCAGCACCCAAGGCCGCCTTATTTGGCGGCAGCAATGGCAATCTGACGATCAAATTGCGAAGACACTCAAACGGGCAGTGCTGGCATCGGAAGACAGTGCCTTCACAACGCACAATGGCATCTGGTGGGATGCGATTGAAAAAGCATGGCAAAAAAATGCCAAAACCCAAGCCAAATTAGAGGCGCAAGCAGCCAAAAAAAATAGCACCAAACCAGCCACACCTAAAATTGTGGGCGGCTCGACCATTACCCAGCAATTGGCCAAGAATTTGCTCTTAAGTGGTGAGCGTACCCTGCTTCGAAAGGGACAAGAGTGGGTCATCACCATGGCTTTGGAAACCTTCCTTAGTAAAAAGAAAATTCTCACGCTCTACCTCAACCATGTGGAATGGGGTCAAGGTATTTTTGGTGCTGAAGCCGCCGCACAACATTATTTTCAAAAGCCTGCGGCCAAGCTCAACGCTTGGGAGGCTTCACGCTTGGCAGTGATGCTGCCGCGCCCTCGCTATTTTGAAAAATTGCCGCAGTCTGTTTATTTAAGCGATCGCACAGAAACCATCATGGCACGCATGAACGATGTTGCCCTGCCCTGATCATTGCTTCACAATAGCTCTATGAGAATTCTTGGCATTGACCCCGGCCTCCAAACCACTGGCTTTGGCGTGATTGATGTCAACGGCTCGCAACTCACCTATGTGGCCAGCGGCGTCATTCGCACTGACAAAGTGAACCAAGGCAATTTGCCCAATCGTCTGCGGGTTATTTACGACGGAATTTTAGAAATCAACCAACGCTATCAACCCGAATCGGCTTCGGTAGAAATAGTGTTTGTCAATGTCAATCCGCAAGCCACTTTGCTTCTAGGTCAAGCGCGTGGTTGTTGTGTCACGGCCCTGGTGTCGTGTAACTTAGAGGTTGCTGAATACACTGCGCTGCAAATGAAAAAAGCCATCACAGGCCAAGG
>SXXD01000267.1 GCA_005789685.1 Burkholderiales bacterium | reverse complement strand
GAAGTAAATGCCGTGGGTGCGCACAACCAAGAAACCAATGATCAAAGCCAGTAAGGCTGAAGCGCCAACCGCTGCAGGCAGAGTCCACCACAAAGACACGGGCTCTCCGGGCGGCGTTAAAAATGCCAAAGCATAGCCAGCTACACCAAAGTAGGCGGCATGTCCTAATGAGACAAGGCCCGTGACACCTTGCAGCAAATCAAGGCTCATGGCAAAGATGGCTAAAATCATCATGCGGGTGACCATTTGCAGGTAATAGTCAGTGCCGACAAAGGGAAAGGCCGCCAGTGCCAAGAGCGCTGTCCCTAGCAAAATTTTCAAACTGCGCGGCAGTGTTTCAAGGGGTGCGTGTGCGTCGCTCATGCCAGTCCCCTTAGTTTTTGAACAAGCCTTCAGGCTTGTAAAGTAAAACAATGGCCATCAACACATACACCAACATGCCGGCAACTTGCGGTAACAACACTTTGCCAAAAGTATCGACCAAGCCCACCAGCAGTGCCGCAATGAGCGCGCCTTTGACCGACCCAATGCCACCAATGACCACCACCACAAAACACATGATGAGAACTTGAGAGCCCATGTTGGGATACACACTGGAAACGGGTGCAGCCACCATGCCAGCAATGGTGGCCAAGCCTACCCCCATGGCAAATACCAAAGCATGAATCAGTTTGATGTTGACGCCCAAGGCTTCGGTCATCTCGTGGTTGAAAGCGCCCGCGCGAATTTTCATGCCCAAGCGTGTTTTGGAAATGAGCAAATACAGACCCAAAGCCAGCAACAAACAAACGCCAGACATGAACAAGCGGTAGACCGGATAAGAAAGTGTTTCTGTCAGAGGGATAGAGGCGCTGAGAACATCTGGAATGGTGACACCATGCACATCGTCGCCCCACAAAATGGAGCGCATCTCCTCAAAAACGTAAATAAGACCAAAGGTCAGTAGCACTTGGTCTAGGTGATCGCGTTTGTAAAAGTGCCTGAACAACAACCACTCAAGCAGCAAACCAAACAGCACAGAAAGCAATGTGCCCAAGATGATGGCGAGTGTGAAGCTCTGGGTCAGGGCGGCCAGTGACCATGCCAAATAGGCGCCCAACATGTAGAAACTGCCATGCGCCAAATTGACCACGCCCATGATGCCGAAAATCAAAGTCAGGCCCGCAGCCAACATGAACAGCAGCAATCCGTACTGAACACTGTTCAGCAACTGGATGAGGAAATTGACGAAGTCCATAGAAGAAAGCTTATCACTTAAGCGTTTGAGTATCAGGTCTCAAGAAGGCATAAAAAAAGCGACGGATCACTCCGCCGCTTTGGCGTGACAGGCTATTGGAATTAGCCCATGCGGCAACCGGCGCCAGAATCGGCCAGCGCTTTGGATGCAACCCCAATGACCTTGTTTTCGCCGTTCTCGGCGACACGCAAGTAAATGTCTTGGATCGGATTGTGTGATTTGCTCATGGTCCACTTGCCGCGGGGGCTGTCAATGACGGCGCCTTCCATGGCTTTGTAGAGCTCGGGCTTTTTAGTCAAGTCACCTTTGACGGCATTGGCGCCTTGCACCAACAGCAAGCCCGTGTCGTAGCCCTGAACCGCATAAACGTCGGGTTGCATTTTGAATGCTTTGGCGTATTCCAAGCGGAAAGCTTTGTTGCGAGGTGTTTCCAAAGAATCGCTGTAATGAAGGGTGGTCATGACGCCGTCTGCTGCGGGCCCGGCCGCCTGCAACACGCCTTCGGTTAAGAAGCCAGAACCGTACAGTGCAATTTTGCCCTTGAGGCCAGCTGCCGCAAAGTCTCTCATGAACTTAGCGCCTGATGGGCCTGCAAAGAAACAAGCGACTGCATCAGGTTTCAGTGCCGCGATTTCTGTGAGCAGGGCTTGAAACTCAACGTTAGGGAAGGGCAAGCCCAACTCTTTGACAATGGTGCCGCCCGCTTTGGTGTAGCTTTCTTTGAAGCCTTCGAAGGCCTCGTCGCCTGCTGCATATTTCCAAGTGATCCAAACAGCTTTCTTGTGCCCTTTGGCCACCATGGCTGGGCCTAAGGCCAGCGTAGGTTGGCTGTTTGAAAAGCTGGTGCGAAACACATTAGGAGCGCACAAAGAGCGCGTAGCGGCGTGCACACCTGCATTGGGAATCAGGGAGAGCACACCTGAATCGCGGGCTACTTTTTGGATGCCCATTTGCACACCAGAGTGCACGGTGCCGATGAGCACGTCGACCTTGTCGCGTTGTACCAATTTGTTGGCGTTTTCAATGCCTTTGGAAGGATCTGACTCGTCGTCGACTTTGAACCATTCAATTTCACGCCCACCCAATTTGCCACCTTGCTCGGTGATGGCCATGCGCACGCCATTTTCAATGGCCACACCCAAGGGTGCAAAAGCGCCAGAGTAGGGCAACATCAAACCGACGCGAATTTTGCCAGACTGAGCCTGCGCTAATTCAGGCAACAACAAGCTTGAACTGGCGGCGCCAACTAAAGCGGCACTGCGTGTTAAAACCAAACGACGTGAGGGTGAGGTAGTCATGAGAATCTCCTTGTAGGATGCATTATGTTGCATATTAAGGATCGAAAAAGCTAGGTAAAACCCTGATTATTTAAATATCAATTCAAAATATGGCCTGCCCGGAGGGACTCGAACCCCCGACCTACGGCTTAGAAGGCCGTTG
>SXXD01000057.1 GCA_005789685.1 Burkholderiales bacterium | reverse complement strand
TCCATCCACAAGTCACCCGCTGCGTTGGTTTTCACACCATCACGCCAATGGTAAATTTCAATGCACTTGCTTGGCAATGAAAAAGGCTGATCGCGTTTCCAAAAATTGCTGAACAAGCCGCTGCCCATATAAATCACCCACGAGCCTTCATAACCTGTCACATCAGAGGAGCGCGCATCTGGATTTCGGAACCAAACACGCTCACCTGGCACATAAAAACCAGCAGGCAAGGGCGCCTCTAGCGAGCCGTACTCATGCAAAAAAACTTCATGAAAGAGGCCAGATCGAATGGCATGTTTTTCATTCACCTGTTGCAGTTGTGCCAACAAAGAAGGGTTGTGCTGGCCCGCTTCTAGGGCCAAGCCCAACAAGATCACATATTCGGTTGCGCGATAACAAGAAAAATCGTACAGCTTGCCTGTGGCCTCGGGTTGTGTGGCGCTGATCAAAGCTTCGATCAAGGGCGTATGGGGCTGCAGAATAAATCCGGCCTCCTCTTCATACCGCCAAAATTCGCTGGGCCGCTCTGCCGCATCGGTTTTAAAGGCCAGAGCTGTTTTGCGGGCATTCAAGACAATGTTTTCTCGCACGCGCACCGCGCTGCTAAGTGCTTCCAAGTCATTGAATTCAAAGCGATGCGGCGAGACCAACATGGCCCAAAGGATCTCTTGCTTTAAATCTTTGGCCTGCTGGTGCAGCCGGAGTGTGTCGCAGGCAGGCGTGTGAAGCTGCATCCAAGCGTCGCTCATTCGGGACAACAAGACGCCAGCGGATGACGCTATGTCCAAGCCCTCTTTGATGCCATGTGCCTCAAAAAAGGTGAAACACGCAGACAGATCGCAATGGGAGACTTGAATGCCTGCCGCTTGAGTTGAATGCGAAGTGGCCTGATGCGAATTTTGCATGGTTGTCATTCTGACAAGAAAACAAGCGCACCCCTATCAGGACAAACGCTATCAAGCAAAAGTGATCCAGCTTCGATGGGCTGCATGGTCCAAATGCGGTAAGTTATTGTAAGAAAGCAGCATGTGCCTGGAGGGCGAGAATACAAACTCCGTGAGTGCCGTATTGCGGATGCGCAAATTGAGTTCAATGGACGTCTCTGCGGGCGCTTGGAGCACTTGCCCCACTGCCGTCGAAATAGGGCCGCCACTTGAAACAATCAAAACACGACCTTGGTGGTTTTCTCGGACATGTTTCAAAACCGCTTGAATGCCTGCTGCAAATTCTGCATAACTTGTCATGCCCTTGGGTTGGGTCTCACCCGACATCCATTTTTGCAGTGCCGTTCGCAGCAAGCGAAAGTGGTGCTTGTACATCTCTGGCGTATCGGGCTTGGCAAGCGGCCCGGGGTGAATGGTTTCAATCAAGGCATGGCTGTCGTATTCATTGAGTTCAGGCCACACTTCAGGCGCATTGTGCAGTTGCGCGCCTTGTGCAATGCCTTCCCAAGTTTGCCGGTGTCTTTTTAAGCTGCCCATGAAAACAGCGTCAAACTTCAGTGCCTCTGCGCCAGTCTGTTCGGCGGCCGTTTGTTGCCAGTACTCGCCCAAGCGAATACTCTGCTTCTGGCCCAAGGCACTGAGTTGGTCGTAATCGTCGGCGCCGAAAGAAGCCTGACCGTGGCGCACTAAAAGAAGTTGTCCCATAGTGCTTAGTTTATAGCCACATGACCCTCAATGCAGGTGCGGTGTCGCCTGCGACCCACATGGAGCCTGATGAACATTTCTAGAAGTCATTGTGCAAGCATCCATCCTGCTGTTAAAACCAAGACGGAAGACATGCAGCGATTGAAAACCAGCAATCGAGTACCCTTTAGAAGCCATTCACGCAGCAAACTGCCCATCACGGCATAGGTTAAATTGCTGACCAAGCCAAACAGCATCATGAGTGGCAACAGAACAAAACAACGCTCTAAGGCATCGTCCTTGCCTGCAACCCAACCAGCCACCAAAGACAAAGCCAGCATCCATGCCTTGATGTTCAGGAATTGAAGCGCAATACCCTGCAAGAAAGTAATCTGAAGTCGGCTCTCATCGGCTGTTGCCATCTCGCGAGTGCGCCAAAGTTTGCTTGCCAACCACAACAAATACAAAGTACCCCCGAGCAAGATCACCCACCGAAGGGCTGGGACAGCCAATACCAAGTTGCCCAAACCGGCCATGCAAATGGCCAACAACAAGCCCCAACCTACAGGCACAGCCACAATGAACTTCAATGCAGAGCGCAGTCCCTGATTGGCAGCCAAAGCCGTCGACAAGGTGGTATTGGGTCCGGGCGTGAAGCTGGCTGCGGTGGACAACACCAACAAGGCGGTGAACTCTTCGGGGCTGAAAACAAAGTTCATCAAGTTGCAGAAAGAATTTCCCAGCGCTCCAGAGCATTCACCAGTTCAGTGTCTATTTGCGCATCTCGCGCAAACAAAGCGGTGGCCTGGGCGGGATCTTTCGCAAACAAGGCGCTGTCTGCCAGGGCTACTCGAACTTCGCGCTGTTCTTTCTCTAAGCTTTCAATCAATGAGGGCAAGCTATCCAGTTCGCGCTGCTCTTTGTAGCTCAACTTCTGCGCGCTCTTTGTGGCGGTCTTGTTTTTTGCGGCAGCATTGCCAGCCTTATCTTGAGTGGGCTTGACAGCACTTGTGCTTGCACTTGAACTTGACTGGGTCGCAGCCTTGGCGGAGGCCGCCTTATTCTGCGCTTGAATGCTTTGGCTTCGCAGCGATTGGGTGAGCCAATCTTGCACCGAGCCTTCGTACTCTCGCCAAAAACCAGGGCTCTCTGGCGTGGTTTCGCAGGCAATGATGCTGGTCACCACGTTGTCCATGAAGGCGCGGTCGTGACTGACCAAAAAAACAGTGCCTTGGTAATCTTGAAGCAACTCCTCCAAGAGTTCCAGTGTTTCAATGTCCAAGTCGTTGGTGGGTTCGTCCAGCACCAAGACATTGGCGGGCCTGGCAAACAAGCGCGCTAGCAACAAGCGATTGCGCTCACCGCCAGACAATGATTTGACGGGCGACGTGGCGCGGGCAGGCGAGAACAAGAAGTCACCCAAATAGCTTTTCACGTGCTGACGCTTGTTGCCAATCTCGATCCACTCACTGCCCGGGCTGATGAAATCTTCCAAGGAAGCCTCCAAGTCGAGGGCGTTGCGCATTTGGTCAAAGTAAGCCACTTGCAAATTGGCACCTTGCCGAATTTTTCCACTGTCGGCCTCAAGCTCACCCAAAATCAATTTCAAGAGAGTCGTTTTGCCGGCGCCGTTAGGGCCCAGCAAGCCAATCTTGTCGCCGCGCAGCAGCGTGGCCGTAAAGTCTTTCAAAATGACTTTCACGTCGCCTATGGGCGAGGTGAATGACTTACAGACATCCGTCAGTTCTGCAACCAATTTGCCAGTGGGTGCCCCAGAGGCCACTTCCATGCGAACGCGCCCCACTTGTTCTCTGCGCGCACTGCGCGTGGCGCGCAAATTTTCAAGCCGTACGATGCGGCTTTGACTTCTTGTTCTGCGTGCTTCGACGCCTTTGCGAATCCAAATCTCTTCTTGTGCCAACAACTTATCGGCCTTGGCGCTGATCACTGCCTCCTGCGCCATTTGCTCTTCTTTGTTGATTTGATACTGCGCAAAGTTGCCCGGATAACTGCGCAAGCGACCGCGGTCCAATTCCACAATGCAAGTGGCAATGCGGTCTAAAAAAGCGCGGTCGTGCGTGATGGCCACCACGCTGCCTTTGAAGTCGATCAAGAGTTGCTCTAGCCAAGCAATGGAATCCAAGTCAAGGTGATTGGTAGGCTCATCCAACAGCAGCACATCAGGGTGTGTCACAAGGGCTTGCGCCAATGCCACACGCTTGCGATTGCCGCCAGACAATGTAGCCACCTTGGCGCCAGGGTCTAGGTGCAAGCGGTGCAATGTTTCATCGACACGTTGCTCCCAGCCCCAGCCATCGAGTGATTCAATTTGGCTTTGCAGCACATCCAGATCGCCCACGCAATTGCTGTAGTCATCAATGAGTTTCATCACAGGGGCTAGGCCGCGCTGCACAGATTCGAAAATGGTGTCTTCCGATTCAAGCACAGGCTCTTGGGCCACATAGGCAATGCGAACACCTTGTTGGACATGCATGTTGCCATCATCGGCATACTCCATGCCTGCCAAAATTTTGAGAAAAGAGGATTTGCCCGTGCCATTGCGGCCAATCAGGCCAATGCGCTCGGAAGTTTCCAAGGCAAAGTCCGCGTGATCAAGCAGTGCAACGTGGCCGAAAGCCAGAGATGCGTCAAG
>SXXD01000056.1 GCA_005789685.1 Burkholderiales bacterium | reverse complement strand
GAAGTTGCGGTTGATTTCGAAGACCCTTTCAAACCCCCCTACCAACAAGCGTTTCAAGTACAACTCAGGGGCAATGCGCAAGTACATTTCTTGATCAAGCGCATTGTGGTGCGTGACAAAGGGGCGGGCGTTGGCACCGCCAGGAATAGGGTGCAACATGGGTGTTTCAACTTCTAAGAAGTCGTGTTTGACCATGAAATCGCGAAGACCGCTGACGGCTTTGCTGCGGGCCGTGAAACGTTTGCGCGCCTCTTCGTCCATCATCAAATCAACATAGCGCTGTCGGTACTTGATTTCTTGGTCCGCCACGCCATGAAACTTGTCTGGCATGGGGCGCAGGCTCTTGGTCAGCATGCGCACGCTGGTAGCGTGCAGTGACAATTCGCCCATTTTGGTTTTGAACAAATAGCCTTCGGCCGCCACAATGTCGCCCAGGTCCCAATGCTTGAAATCGTTGTAGGCTTCTTCGCCAATGTCGTCGCGTGTGACGTAAATTTGGAAGCGACCGGTTGCATCTTGCAAGGTGGCAAAGCTGGCCTTGCCCATCACACGCTTGAGCATCATGCGGCCTGCAATTTTGGCTGTGGTTGGCGCAATGCCTTCGCCTTTTAAAGTTTCAGGCGCCTTCTCACCATGGGCATGGGTCAGACCTGCGGCACGATCTTCGGGTTTGAAGTCATTGGGAAACGCAACGCCCTTACCCTCTTTTTGAGCTTCTCGCATGGCCTTGAGCTTGCTTCTGCGTTCGGCAATCAGCTGGTTCTCGTCAACGATGGGTGCGGTTTGATTTTCTGCTGGCGTGTCTGACATGAGGAGCGCTTCTAAAGTGTGGGCCAAAAAGGCCTTTCATACGCTGAAATTCAGCGGGAACACGTTATTTTACGATTGCTTCAGGCTCAAGCTATCATTTGAGGACTCGGAGGACTTCTGTGTTTCTACAAATTGTCAATTTGATCTTGGATGTTGCCACCGGTTTGGTGGGCGGCGCCTGCCTCATGCGGTTGGTGATGCAATGGCAGCGTCTTCCTTTTCAGAACCCCATTGGGCGCTTTGTCTTTGCTGTCACTGACTGGATGGTGATGCCGCTCAGGCGCTTTTTGCCAGCCATTGGGCGCTTGGATACGGCCAGTCTGGTCGCAGCATGGTTGATGAAATTGAGCCATGTGACTGCCATGTGGGTGCTCACAGGCACACAAGCGGCTTTTCTGGGTATTTTGGTGGCCAGTCTGTTCGGCGTCTTGCACTGGCTGGTATCTGGCCTTAGCGTCATTATTTTGCTGTATGCCGTCTTGTCTTGGGTGCAGCCCAATAGCGGCAGCATGATGCTTTTGTCTCGATTGGTAGAGCCTTGGTTGGCACCTATTCGAAATGCTTTGCCTCAGCCAGGCGGCATTGACTTGTCGCCCTTGGTGTTGCTGGTGATCTTGCAAATTGCCAGCATGTTGCTGGCAGGTTTGCAACATGGTGGGTTCTAGACGCAGCGAACTTTTGTTCGCTGCTTGAAGTGAATCAGCTAACCGCTTCGGCCGATTGACGTGTGAGCATGGCCAAGGTATTGGCAATGCTCCTTTTCAATTCGCGGCGGTCACAAATGAAGTCGATGGCGCCTTTTTCTTGCAAGAACTCGGCGCGCTGGAAACCTTCTGGTAACGTAACGCGCACGGTGCTTTCAATCACCCGAGGACCCGCAAAGCCAATCAGGGCCTTGGGTTCAGCAATGACCACATCGCCCATGAAAGCAAAGCCAGCTGACACGCCACCCATGGTGGGATCGGTTAAGACGCTGATGTAAGGCAAGCCTTTTTTGGCCAATCTAGTGAGGGCGGCATTGGTTTTGGCCATCTGCATCAAAGACAAAAGTCCTTCTTGCATGCGTGCGCCACCTGTCGCAGTGAAGCAAATAAAGGGCACTTTTTGCTCGATGGCAGTTTCAACGCCCCGCACAAAACGCTCACCCACCACAGAGCCCATGCTGCCACCCATGAAATCAAATTCAAAACAAGCTGCGACCACATTGATGCTGTGAATCGCGCCGCCCATGACCACCAAGGCATCGGTTTCACCGGTGTTGCTCATGGCTTCTTTGATGCGTTCGGGGTATTTGCGGCTGTCTTTGAATTTCAAAGCATCGACGGGCACCACTTCTTGGCCAATTTCGTAGCGACCTTCATTGTCCAAAAAATTGTTCAAGCGAGCACGAGCACCCATCCGGTGGTGGTGACTGCAGGTGGGGCAAACGTTTTGGTTTTGCTCTAGGTCATTTTTGTAAAGCACGGACTCGCACTTGGGGCACTTGATCCATAAACCCTCGGGCACACTGCGGCGGTCGGCTGGGTCGGTGTGCAGAATTTTTGGGGGGAGCAGTTTTTCGAGCCAACTCATGTCGATGTCCTTGTGTGTTGATCAGGCGTCCATGGCCTGGCGAATTTCGCGCAAGAAAGTGCCAGCCACTGCAGCCACTTTATCGCGAGGTTCATTTTCGATCAATTGGATGATTTTGCTACCAATGACCACTGCATCTGCTACTTTGCCGATAGCCTTTGCTGTTTCGGCATCGCGGATGCCAAAGCCAACCCCCACTGGGATGCTCACTTTTTGGCGAATGCGAGGCAACATGGCTTCAACTTCTGCCGTGTTCAGGGCGCCAGATCCTGTGACGCCCTTCAGGGATACATAGTAGACATAACCACTGGCCACATTGGCCACCTGTTGCATGCGCTGATCGGTGCTGGTAGGGGCCAGCAAAAAGATCAAGTCCATTTTGTGTGCGCGCAATTTAGCGGCAAACTCAACGCATTCTTCGGGCGGGTAGTCCACCACCAAAACACCATCGATGCCGACTGCGGAGGCGTCACGAATGAAGCTGTCTTTGCCGTGTTTCAAGTCATAGCGTTCTATTGGGTTGGCATAACCCATTAGCACCACGGGCGTGGCATGGTTCTTCTCGCGAAAGACTTTCACCATGCCAATCACATGCGAGGTGCCAATGCCAAAGGCCAAGGCCTTGTCGCCCGCTTTTTGAATGACGGGACCATCGGCTGAAGGGTCGCTAAATGGCACGCCCAATTCAATGACATCTGCGCCTGCATCCACCATGGCGTGCATGAGCTCGGGCGTGACATCGGCAAAAGGATAGCCAGCTGTGACGTAGGGAATCAAGGCTTTTCGACCAGAGGCTTTCAGTTGTTGGAAGGTGGCATCAATGCGGCTCATTTGAAAACTTTCACAGGCTGCTCACCCATTGCCAAGCCACCTTTAACGCCTTGACCTTGGCAGCTAGGTCGGCAGTAGAAGTCAGCGTTGCTGAGGTCGGCCACAGTGCCAATGTCTTTGTCACCTCGGCCAGACATGTTGATCAAAATGGACTGATCGGGCTTCATGGTGGCGGCAAGTTTTTTGGCATAAGCCACAGCGTGGCTGGATTCCAGTGCAGGGATGATGCCTTCGGTGCGGCACAAATAGTGGAAGGCATCTAAGGCTTCTTGGTCGGTGATACCGACGTATTCAGCACGGCCAATGTCTTTCAAGAAAGCGTGCTCTGGTCCGACGCCAGGGTAATCGAGGCCGGCGCTGATGCTGTGCGTCTCGGTAATTTGGCCGTTGTCATCTTGCAAGATGTAAGTACGATTGCCATGCAGTACGCCAGGACTGCCGCGTTGCAAGGAGGCGGAGTGTTTACCGCTCTCTAAGCCTTCGCCTGCAGCCTCTACGCCAATCAAACGTGTGTTCTTGTGGTTGATGTAGGGGTAGAAAATACCCATGGCGTTAGAGCCGCCGCCCACACACGCAATGACTGCGTCAGGTTGTTGACTGTGCAAACCAGTTTGCGCCAACAGCTTGGGCATTTGCTCGATACATTCTGTGCCAATGACACTTTGGAAATCACGAACCATCATGGGGTAAGGGTGCGGGCCCGCAACCGTGCCAATGATGTAGAAAGTGTTGTCGACATTGGCCACCCAATCGCGCATGGCCTCGTTCAAAGCATCTTTCAAGGTGCGGCTACCCGAGGTCACGGGTACCACGGTGGCGCCTAGCAATTTCATTCGATAGACATTGGGGCTTTGGCGCTTGACGTCTTCTGAGCCCATGTAAACCACGCACTCCAGGCCATACCGCGCACAAATAGTGGCCGTGGCCACACCGTGTTGTCCGGCGCCTGTTTCGGCAATGATGCGGGGCTTGCCCATGCGCTTGGCCAGCATGGCCTGCCCAATGGTGTTGTTTATTTTGTGCGCGCCAGTGTGGTTGAGGTCTTCACGCTTCAAGTAAATTTGCGCGCCACCCACTTCTCGGCTCATGCGCGCCGCATGGTAAATGGGCGAGGGACGTCCTACAAAGTGGGCCAATTCGTAGTTGAACTCCGCTAAGAATTCGGGGTCGTTTTGGTACTTGGCATAGGCCGCGCGCAATTCCAAAATGGCGTGTGTCAGGGTTTCGCTGACAAAACTGCCGCCATAAATGCCGAAGTGGCCAGAGGCATCGGGTTGCTGATATTCGTTCATGTGGTTACTCAATGGCATCGGCTGCTTTGACAGCAGCCACAAATTCTTGGATTTTCCGGACGTCTTTGAGGCCTTTTTGGCCATCAAGTTCTACGCCCGAGCTGACATCAACGGCCAAAGACAGGGCTTTGGACCGAAGCGTGAGAATGCCATCGGTCACATTTGCAGGCGTCAATCCACCACTCAAAACGAGGTGAGCGTTGACGTTTGGAGGAAGCTGTGACCAATTGAATGTTTTCCCGCCACCACCGTATCCGTCGACATGAGCGTCGAGCAGAATGGCCTGGGCATTTGAGTAATCTTGGGCGAATTTTACCAAGTCAAACGAAGTGGTGTTTTCTGTGGGAATTCGGGCCGCGCGCCAGTAGGGGCGATTGACAGCTTTGGCCAAACGCTCGCACTCAGCAGGGGATTCGTCGCCGTGAAACTGAATCAGGGCGTTAGGGACGGCTTGCCAAGCCGCTTGAACGTCTTCTAGGCTGGCATTGACAAACAAGAGAACGGGTGTGGTGCCGGGTGGCAGTAATTTAGCCAAGATGCCTGCACGTTCGGGCGAAACGTATCTAGCACTTGGGGGGTACATCACAAAACCAATGGCGTTGGCACCGGCTTGGACGCAAGCCAAGACATCGGCTTCTCGTGTGAGGCCGCAAATTTTGATGAGGGTGTTGTGAACGTCAGAGCTCATGGCAACCAGTGAAATGGGGGCGTGGTAGTTGGCAGCCCCCATTTTGGCTCATATACCGGACCTTGAAAATACAAACCGTCAGGCGAAAATGTGGGAGCGGCTGCGTCGCGGCGTTTGCTTTCAATCACTTCAGCCATCCATTCTGGCGTTTGAAAGCCCTGGCCAATGGTGACCATGCAACCCATGATGTTGCGAATCATGTGGTGCAAAAAGGCGTTGCCTTCAAATTCAAAACGCCAGTAGGGGCCGTGTTTGTGAATGTCGACTCGCATCATGGTTTTGACGGGCGACAAGGCCTGGCAACTGCTGGCCCTAAAAGATGTGAAGTCGTGTTCACCCAGCAAAAATTGGGAGGCCTGGCGCATGACTGATTCGTCCAAGGGGCGGTAGACCCAACCTGCACGACCAAACTCTAAGCTAGGGCGAACAGGCGACTCAAGCAAGATATAGGCATAGCGGCGCGATAAGGCACTGCCCCGAGCATGAAACTCCGCTGGAACTTCGTGCGCCCATTGAATAGAAATGTCATCGGGCAAATAACGGTTGGTGCCGCGCACCCAAGAGCCCATGTCGCGCTCAAGGGGTGTGTCAAAGTGCACCACTTGCATCAAACCATGAACGCCTGCATCGGTGCGGCCCGCGCACAGGGTGGTGACTTTTTGGGTGGTGAATTCTTTGAGGGCTTTTTCCAATTTGTCTTGGATGGTGAGGCCCGTGCTCTGGCTTTGCCAGCCCTGATAGGGCTGACCGTTGTAGGTGATGCCCAAAGCGATTCTCACTGAAGAGTCTCGACACTTGCAGGAGATCTGACGCCGCCAAGCTTGTTGTTGGCCTGGGGCGTTAAATCTAAATTCAAATCAAGTGACGTAATACTGGCTGGCATTTCTAACTTTGAGTTTTGTGACGCCATGCTGCTTGATTTTCCAATGTCTTCGGAAGAGGTCAAGGTGCTCAAGTGACGTGCTGTTTTTCGACTTTGAATTCGAAGCCCCGCCCAAACAGCAAGGATGCCCAATAAGGTTAAGGCGGCCCATAGATAAGTGTTTTTGTGAGGCGTTTCTAGCAATTGGTTTAAATTAAAAAAATCATTTCCACTTTCAGCTGCTTTGTTTTGAGCCTCAGGTGTTATCTGACCCGCAATAATGGGGGCTGACGCAGTCAGTTGCAACAGTTGGTTGACATTGTTCTGAAGTGCATCCAATTGTATTTGAGCATTTTTCAATGCACGCTGGGCGGCCAACCTTGTCTCTGCATTCTGCCTTTCTAGATTGGCTTGCGAGAGCTTCAGTTGGTCTATCGTCGCTTGAGTCGTGTTGGTAGCAAGCTCTTCTTGACCCACCTTGCCAGCCATTTGACGGGATGGAGTTTGTCCAGTGATTGATCGAGGATTTTGAGCAACTGCCTGAGAAAAGGCGATAAATTCTTTTTGTTGGGCGATTAGAAATTGGCGAGCATCATCAGCATCAATTGCGCGAACAGCCGTTGGTGAAGGCGCTTTGAGTACAGCACCTGCTCGAAGCAAATTTACATTGCCTTCAATAAAGGCGTCTGGCTGATTCTTGAGTAATGCGACCAACATCTGTTGAGTGCTCATGTCTTCAGAAAGCCATTTTTGAATGATTAGACTGGCACTTTCTCCTTTTTGAACAACGTGTTCAGCTGGAGCCTGTTTATCTTGAGCTTCAGCACTTGCCGATTGAGGCAGTTGAAGGGGCAGATCAACTTTCACGGGTGCAGGTTTGAGCATCAAAGTGAATGCTTTGACCCATTTGCCAGTTGCTGTTTGTGCTTCTATCAAAAGATCTACAAAATTTTCGTTGAAAGCTTGAAGGCTGAACAACCGAATTCGCTTGTTACCGTCCGTTGTTTCCAACAACTCAAGCTGCAATTCACCGACAGCAGGTGTGAAAATCAAGCCCAATTGCGAAAATCTTTCAGCGGGAGCAAGCCTAACGCCCAATTGACCCCATTCTTCTGCTGTTGCACTTGAAACACTGATTTCAGCTCGTAAAGGCTCACCCTTGTGTGATTGCACCTCGATACCTGCAAGCGTCAAGGCTTGAGAACTCAGGCTGATACAAACCAAGCCTAAACCAAAGCTTATGATGCTGAGAAGACCAACACGGAGGCTGGTGAAGTGGGTTGGGAGGCGAGTCATTCGTAAAGAGTCATTTGTCAATGCTGATGTTGGCAGAGTGGTATTTGCAGTGTCAAGCTTCTTTTAAGCTGCCAACAAAATGCGTAGCATGCGGCGCAATGGCTCTGCAGCACCCCACAGCAACTGATCGCCAATGGTGAAAGCGCCTACATACTCGGGGCCCATGGCCAACTTGCGGATACGTCCCACGGGTATGGTCATGGTGCCAGTCACCGCCACGGGTGTGAGGTGCTGCAAGGTGGCTTCGCGTGTATTGGGAACCACTTTGACCCACTGGTTGTCAGCGGCGATCATGGCTTCAATGTCGGCCACGGGGACATCTTTTTTCAGTTTGAAGGTCAGGGCCTGGCTGTGGCAACGCATTGCGCCCACGCGAACGCAAAAACCATCGACAGGAATAGCTGGCTTGTTGAAGCCTTCGCCCAAACCCAAAATTTTGTTCGATTCGGCCATGCCTTTCCATTCTTCCTTGGACATGCCCCACCCCAGCTCGTCTCGGTTCTTGCCGATACCCAGATCTTTGTCGATCCAGGGAATGAGTGAGCCACCCAGGGGGACGCCAAAATTGGAAGTCTCAGCGCCTGTGAGGGCGCGTTGCTTGTCAATGACTTTGCGATCGATTTCCAAAATAGCGCTCTTGGGATCGTCGAGCAAGTCTTTGACTTCAGCGTTCAGTGTGCCGTATTGAGTGAGCAGTTCGCGCATGTGTTGTGCGCCACCACCGGAGGCTGCTTGGTAAGTTTGGGTGCTCATCCATTCAACCAAACCAGCCTTGAACAAAGCGCCGACACCCATCAACATACAGCTGACTGTGCAATTGCCGCCAATCCAATTTTTTCCGCCATTTTTCAGTGCCGTTTGAATGACAGGCATGTTGACCGGATCCAAAATAATGATGGCGTCTTTGTCCATTCGCAATGTAGAGGCGGCGTCAATCCAATGACCGTTCCAGCCAGCAGCGCGCAGCTTGGGGAAAACTTCGGTGGTGTAGTCACCGCCTTGGGCAGAGATGATGATGTCGCAACGTTTCAGTGCATCGATGTTGAAAGCATCTTGCAAGCTTGTTTCGTTTTTGGCCATGGCGGGCGCTTTTCCGCCAGAGTTGGAGGTGGAGAAAAACAAAGGTTCGATCAAACCAAAGTCGCCCTCGGCTTGCATGCGGTCCATCAAGACGGAACCCACCATGCCGCGCCAGCCTACAAGTCCTACCAATTTCATGTCATCACCCTTTCAATTTAATTTTGAGATTCCGACTCGTCGAGCCGGAAGGGCATGACGAGTCTGAGCTGTTAGCTCTTAGTCGTTTTCGTAATGGCTTTCACAACGGCCTCGCCCATTTCGCGGGTGCTGACCTTTTGTGTGCCTTGTGACCAGATGTCGACCGTGCGCAAACCTGAAGCCAATACAGATTTCACCGCCGTCTCAATGCGATCGGCGGATTGGGCTTGGTTCAGTGAGAAACGTAACATCATGGCTGCAGACAGTATTGTAGCCAATGGGTTTGCAATACCCTTACCAGCGATGTCAGGTGCGCTACCGTGGCTGGGCTCGTACAAACCTTGGTTTTTGCTGTTTAAACTGGCCGATGGCAGCATGCCAATAGAGCCTGTGAGCATGGAGGCTTCATCAGACAAAATATCGCCGAACATGTTGCCTGTGACCACCACGTCGAATTTCTTGGGCTCTTTCACCAATTGCATGGCTGAGTTGTCGACGTACATGTGGTCTAGCGCTACGTCTGGGTACTCTTTGTGAACGTCAGTGACCACGTCTTTCCAGAACTGGAAGGTCTCAAGCACATTGGACTTGTCAACACTGGTCACTTTTTTGCTGCGCTTGCGGGCGGCTTGAAAGGCCACATGGGCAATGCGTTCAATTTCGGGGCGTGAATAACGCATGGTGTCGAAGGCTTCTTCGGCGCCAGGGAAGTGGCCATCTGTGGCCACGCGGCGGCCACGAGGTTGGCCAAAGTAAATATCGCCGGTGAGTTCACGGATGATCAAGATATCAAGCCCAGAAATGAGTTCGGGCTTCAAACTGGAAGCGCCAACCAATTCTTCGTAACAAATGGCGGGACGAAAGTTGGCGAACAAGCCGAGGTTTTTGCGCAAGCCCAAAATGGCTTGCTCTGGGCGCAAAGAACGCTCGAGGTTGTCGTATTTCCAATCGCCCACAGCGCCAAACAAAATAGCGTCTGATTCTTGGGCCAATTTCAAAGTGGATTCTGGCAAGGGGTGTCCGTGTGCTTCGTAAGCAGCACCGCCCACCAGAGCTTCTTCCATTTCGAATTTCAACTCAAGTGCGTTCAAAACCTTCACGGCTTCTGCAACGATTTCGGTGCCAATGCCGTCGCCCGGCAGAACTGCAATTTTCATGATGTATTCACTATAAAGATGGGATGTATTTTGAGTTGGCCGAGTTGATTTGG
>SXXD01000055.1 GCA_005789685.1 Burkholderiales bacterium | reverse complement strand
GAATCGGTTAATCGAACAATGGCACCGCGAACAGGCAAGCCTTCGAATAAAAATTTATGAAGTTCAGACAATTTTTTTCAAACCCGATTGAAAGCGATGCGCGTTCTCGATGTAATGCTTGGCAGACATGCGCAAGCCTTGGATTTGCTCTGGCGTTAGTTCGCGAACCACTTTGGCAGGCGAGCCCATGATCATGGAGCCATCGGGAAACTCTTTGCCCTCGGTCACCAAAGAACCAGCACCCACCAAACAGTTTTTGCCTATTTTGGCGCCATTCAAAACCACAGCACCAATGCCAATGAGCGATTCATCGCCAATGGTACAACCGTGCAACATGACTTGATGGCCAACTGTGACATGTTTACCCACGGTCAAAGGCTTGCCAACGTCTGCATGCAGCACGCTACAGTCTTGGATATTTGACCCTTCGCCAATGTGAATTGTTTCTGTATCGCCCCGAATGACGGTGCCAAACCAAACGCTGGCATTAACGCCCAAGCTCACAGCCCCCATGACTTGAGCACTGTCGGCAACCCATGCCCCCTCAGCCAATTCAGGTTGTTTGCCGTCTAATGAATAAATAGCCATTGGAGTCCTCTTAATTCAGGGCGCAAAGCCTACATTGTAGGCAAGCCTAAAATAGCGCATGGCGACCGCAGAATTAGCCCCACACCTCCCACATCCCGCTCACTTGAGGCAGGCTGTTTTGGCCCCCTTGTTGGCGCAAAACGCTGTTCAAAAGGCGGAGTTGACCTTGTCTCTTTCAGAAGACTTGGCCATCTTTGCCAACGTGGTGGTGCAAGACCCCGGCGGCATTCCTGGGCGACCTGCGAAGCCAGAGCTGGTGTCGCACACCGCATTGAAGTCAAAACCTCTGACCACCCCCGACGGCAGGGCTGTCTTGCTTCATGCCATTGCCCACATTGAACTCAATGCCATCGATTTGGCTTTGGATGTGGTGTGGCGCTTTCAGGGCATGCCTGCTGATTTTTACAAAGACTGGGTTCAAATTGCCAAAGAAGAGGCCAAGCATTTTTTGCTTCTTCAAAAGCATTTGGTCAGCATGGGTTTTGACTATGGCGACTTTCCGGCCCATCACTCCCTTTGGGAAATGGCAGAACGAACGAGCGGCGATATTTTGGCTCGCATAGGGCTGGTCCCACGCACCATGGAAGCGCGCGGGCTCGATGCCTCACCCGGCGTCAGAAATAAATTAATCAGCGCAGGTGACCTGGCAGCCGGTCGCATTTTGGACATTATTTTGAAAGATGAAATTGGGCACGTTGCAGCGGGCAATCGATGGTACCGACATGTCTGCCAAGAAAGAGGGTTAGACCCGATTGGCACTTATCGCGACTTGATCAAACAATACGACGCGCCCAAACTGAAGTCGCCTTACAACCTAGAAGCCAGACGCCTGGCAGGCTTCGAGGAAGAAGAGTTGATTTATTTAGCGGCCAATGGCTTGTAAGCCAACCCACCGAAAGCAATCCATGCAAATTAACCATAGCTTCAAGGGATTTCCTGGGCATCACACGCCCGTAGACATTTCACAAATTGGTTTGCAAAAGTGGAATGTGTTGAAGGGTGACTTGCCATTGCCATTGGCCGTCATCAAAGAAAAAGCCCTTCAGCATAATTTGCATTGGATGAAAGATTTTTGCGAAAAACGCCAGTTGGACATCGCGCCCCACGGCAAAACAACCATGTCACCAGAGTTGTACGCACGGCAAGTAGAGGCTGGCGCTTGGGGCATCAGTTTTGCAAACGTCTTTCAAGCAAGTTTAGGAATTCGGCACGGCATTCAACGCATCATCATTGCCAACCAAGTTTATCAACATGCCGATCTGGAAGCCCTGAGTGTTTTGCTGGCAACTTATCCCAAAGTTCGGGTTTATTTCTTGGTGGACTCGGCAGAGCAAATTGATGCCATTCAAAAATGGCGATCGGCGAGTCAATCCAACATCGCTTTCACCGTATTGATTGAGCTTGGTATAGAAGGCAAAAGGACGGGTTGCCGAGAGCACTCACAGGCCATGGCTTTGGCCCGAATCATCAAAGCCACCTCTGGGCTTTTGCTGTGTGGCATTGAATGCTATGAAGGCGCATTGGCCACTTGCAACCATGAGCACGATCAAGCATCGGTCGCAGCCCTCATGGGCCGGGTCCAACAACTGGCCCTAGCCTGTGAAAAAGAAAATTTATTTGAAAACGACGAAATTCTTTTAACCGCCGGCGGCTCTGCCATCTTTGACCTCGTAGCTCAGCACCTCAAACCCCAACTTAACTTACCCTCCAGAGGCATTTTGAGGTCTGGCTGCTACCTCACGCACGACCACGTGCAATATCGCAAGATGCTGAAGTGCGTTGGCGAAAGACTTCAACTGACTGAAACTCTAAGACCCGCATTAGAGGTCATCAGCAGTGTGCAGTCTTGCCCTGAACCTGGCTTGGCCCTTCTCACCATGGGCAAACGGGATGTTTCCTACGACATGGATTTACCCGTTGCCATTTGGCGTGCCAACATGGGCGATCAAGGGGTCTCAGGGGTGCCATCTCATTGGGAAATCACGGCCTTGAACGATCAACACGCCTACCTTAAATTCAACCCAGCAGCTTCTGTATCAGAGAAGCCCCATGTGGGGCAATTGATTGGCAGCGGCATTTCGCACCCTTGCACCACATTTGACAAGTGGCGGTGGATGCCGATTGTCGATGATCACTACGCAGTCATGAGCGCTGTTTCTATTCGCTTCTAGCCATCGGTACCTCACCCAAATGGGTGATGTTGATTCACCCGTTTGGAGGATCCTGATTCACCCCCTTGGATGGTGCTTGGCGTGTAAATTTTTCAATCTTTCACGGGCCACATGCGTGTAGATGGTGGTGGTCGAGATATCTGCATGTCCCAGCAACACCTGAACCGACCTCAAATCTGCACCATGGTTCAGCAGGTGTGTGGCAAACGCGTGTCTGAGGGTATGTGGCGACAAAGGCGCTGTAATGCCAGACAACACAGCGTACTTTTTGATCAACTGCCAAAACATGATGCGCGACATGGCTGTTCCTGCTTTGGGGCCGCTGGTGGTCACAAACAAATCGTCTGTTTGCTTGGCACCCAATAAGGCACCGCGTGCGTTTTGCATGTAATCCGTCAAACTGTCTCGGGCCATATCGCCAAACGGCACCAATCGTTCTTTGCTGCCTTTTCCCATGATGCGCAGCACACCCTCATTCAAAGAAACGTGCAAGGTTTTGAGTTTGACCAACTCGGTCACTCGCAAACCACTGGCGTACAGCAACTCCAGCATGGCTTTGTCACGCAAACCAAGGGCGGTATTCGCATCGGGTGCAGACAGCAATGCATCGACTTGCTCTTCCGACAAAGTTTTGGGAACACGCAAGGCTTGCTTAGCAGCCAGCATTCTGAGGGTGGGGTCGACT
>SXXD01000266.1 GCA_005789685.1 Burkholderiales bacterium | reverse complement strand
TTGGCCACCTCTTTCATGGCGCGCGGTGCCAAAGCTTTGGTCATTGATGCCGGTGTGCGTGATGTTCGTGAGCTTACTGCGATGGGATTTCCAGTTTGGAGCAAGGGAATCAGCGCCAAAGGCACCATCAAATCAACCTTGGGTTCTGTGAATATTCCTGTGGTGTGTGCAGGTGTCAATGTCAACCCAGGCGATGCCATTGTGGCCGACGACGATGGTGTGGTGGTGGTACCTGCTGCTTGGGCTCAAAAAGTGGCTGATGCTGCTGAAGCCCGTGAAGCCAATGAAGGTGAAAAGCGTGCCAAGTTGGCTGCAGGAATTTTTGGACTCGATATGTACAACATGCGCGAGCCTCTGGCCAAAGCGGGTTTGAAATACATCGATTGATGACCCACACATTTTTTTACAACTAAGCTAAGTAAGTTATGGAATTTCAAAAGACGCCTGGTTGGCTCGATTGGTACACTGGACCGAGCAAACCCAAATTTAAATTACCTGAAGGTGCTGTCGATGCACATTGCCACGTGTTTGGTCCTGGTGCAGAGTTTCCTTATGCGCCAGAACGAAAGTACACACCCTGCGATGCTTCTAAGCAGCAACTCTACGCACTGCGCGATCATTTGGGCTTTGCTCGCAACATCGTGGTTGGTGCAAGTTGCCACGGTTCAGACAACCGCGCCACTGTCGATGCTTTGTTGCATTCAAATGGCAAGGCCCGTGGTGTCGCCACCGTAAAGAGAAGCGTCACCGATGAAGAATTGCAAGCCATGCATGCGGCAGGAGTGCGCGGTGTCCGATTCAATTTTGTGAAGCGCCTGGTTGACTTCACACCTAAAGAAGAACTGATGGAAATTGCAGGACGCATCGCCAAGATGGGCTGGCATGTGGTCATTTATTTCGAAGCGGTCGATTTACCAGAGTTGTGGGATTTCTTCACAGGTCTTCCCACTGTGGTGGTGGTTGATCACATGGGCACCCCCGATGTGAAGCTGCCTGTTGAGGGACCCCAATTCCAATTGTTTTTAAAGTTCATGCGCGAGCACAGCAATGTCTGGTGCAAAGTCACTTGCCCAGAGCGCTTGTCTGTCACAGGCGCGCCGGGCTTGAATGGCGAGCAAAATGCTTATCAAGACGTTGTGCCATTTGCCAAAGCTATCGTGGACGAGTTTCCAGACCGCGTACTGTGGGGCACTGACTGGCCGCATCCCAACTTGAAAAAGCACATGCCCGACGATGGCCTTCTGGTGGACTTTATTCCGCACATTGCCACCACACAAGCGCTTCAGCAAAAGTTGTTGGTCAACAACCCCATGCGCCTTTACTGGCCTGAGGAGAAAATTTAATGGCCCTTGATAAACCCTATTTGGATGTGCCAGGCACCATCATTTTTGATGCAGAACAAAGCCGCAAAGGTTATTGGATCAATCAGTTTTGCATGTCCCTCATGAAAGCCGAAAATCGCGAGCGATTCAAAGCCAATGAGCGTACCTATTTAGACGAATGGGCCATGACCGAAGAACAAAAGCAAGCTGTCATGGCGCGCGATCTGAACTGGTGCATGCGCACAGGTGGCAACATTTATTTCCTTGCCAAAATTGGTGCAACCGATGGCAAGAGTTTTCAACAAATGGCAGGCTCCATGACGGGCATGACCGAAGAGGAGTACCGCAACATGATGATCAATGGCGGCCGCTCGGTAGAAGGCAATCGATACGTGGGAGAAAACGGAAGCGCCCAAGCGCAAAATCAACCTCAAGGCTCTGCCGGCAAGAAAGCGCATTGAACATGGCCAAAATTACAGCCTCGGTTTTTACATCGCATGTGCCAGCCATTGGTGCTGCCCTTGACTTGGGTAAAACCCATGAACCCTATTGGCAGCCTCTTTTTCAAGGCTATGAATATGGCAAGCAGTGGATGAAGGACAACAAGCCAGACGTTATTTTTTTGGTCTACAACGATCACGCCACAGCTTTCAGCTTGGACATCATTCCAACATTTGCCATTGGCACAGCCGCACAGTTTCAACCCGCCGATGAAGGCTGGGGCCCCCGTCCTGTGCCCGTGGTCAAAGGCCATCCTGATTTGGCCTCGCACATTGCGCAGTCTGTCATTCAGCAAGATTTCGACTTGACCATTGTCAATAAAATGGACGTTGACCATGGACTGACAGTGCCTTTGTCTTTGATGTGTGGGCAACCTCCTGCTGACAAATTTGAGTGGCCCTGTCCTGTTATTCCTTTTGCCGTGAATGTGGTCCAGTACCCTGTGCCAAGTGGCCAGCGTTGTTTCAATTTGGGCAAAGCCATTCGCAAAGCCATCGAAACTTACGATGAAGATCTCAATGTCCACATTTGGGGAACGGGCGGCATGAGCCACCAACTTCAAGGTGCGCGTGCGGGTCTGATCAACAAAGAGTTTGACGCTGCATTCATGGACAAGCTTATCGCTGATCCCCAAGCTGCTGCAGATATTTCACATATTGACTACGTGCGCGAAGCTGGCAGTGAAGGCATTGAGTTGGTCATGTGGCTTATTGCCCGCGGTGCTATGAACGATGTGAATGGCGGTAAAGCGCCATTGCTCAAGAAACGTTTCTACCATGTGCCTGCATCCAACACGGCAGTGGGCCACGCGATCTTAGAAAATCAATTTTGAACTCAAGGAAAACCAATGTCTAAAACAATCAAGGTTGCGTTGGCAGGCGCAGGTGCTTTCGGTATCAAGCACTTGGACGGCATCAAGAACATTGATGGCGTTGAAGTGGTGTCACTGATTGGCCGCGAATTTGATAAAACCAAAGAGGTTGCAGACAAATATGGCATTGGCCATGTGACCACAGACTTGGCCGATAGTTTGGCGCTCTCCGAGGTCGATGCCGTGATTTTGTGCACGCCCACGCAAATGCACGCATCGCAATCGATTGCTTGTTTGAAAGCGGTAAAGCATGTGCAGGTTGAAATTCCTTTGGCAGACAGCTGGAAGGATGCAGAAGAAGTGGTTCGTTTGGCCAAAGCAGCAGGCAAGGTGGCCATGTGCGGTCATACGCGCCGTTTCAACCCAAGCCACCAGTGGGTGAATCACAAAATCAAGGCCGGCGAGTTCAACATTCAGCAAATGGATGTTCAAACTTATTTCTTCCGCCGCACCAACATGAATGCCTTGGGTCAGGCTCGCAGTTGGACAGACCATTTGCTGTGGCACCATGCGGCCCACACCGTTGATCTGTTTGCCTACCAAGCTGGCAGCCCCATTGTGAAAGCAAATGCGGTGCAGGGGCCGATTCATCCCATATTGGGCATTGCCATGGACATGAGCATTCAATTGCAAGCAGCGAATGGCGCCATTTGCACTTTGAGTTTGTCGTTCAACAACGATGGTCCTTTGGGAACCTATTTCCGATACATCGGCGATACGGGCACTTACCTGGCTCGTTATGACGATTTATTCAGCGGCAAGGAAGAACAAATTGATGTCTCTAAAGTCGCTGTGTCGATGAATGGCATAGAGCTGCAAGATCGAGAGTTCTTTGCGGCGATCAAAGAGGGCCGCGAGCCAAACGCCAGCGTGTCTCAGGTGTTGCCTTGCTACAAAGTGCTCCACAACTTAGAGCAACAACTCAGTTCTTGATTTTTGTTACGCCACATTCTCAAAATGGTCTCAATCAATTTTTAAAATTTGAACATGAAAAATAGAAAATTAGGTCAATTCCAAGTCAGCGAAATCGGCTTGGGTTGCATGAACTTAAGCCATGCTTATGGCCCCCCCGTCTCTGAAGCTCAAGCTGAAAAGGTCTTGCTCACGGCTTTAGATGCAGGCGTTACATTTTTTGACACTGCGGCACTTTACGGTTTCAGCGCCAACGAAACTTTGGTCGGCAAAGTGCTCAAACCGCACCGTCAGAAGTTCACGCTGGCCAGCAAGTGCGGCATGACGGGCGTGGATGTAAACGGCGATGGCAAATTGGTGCGCGTCATTGACGGCCGTCCCGAAACCATTCGCAAAACCTGTGAAGACGCCTTGAAGCGTTTGCAAACCGATGTCATCGACTTGTACTACTTGCACCGTTGGGACAAAAAAGTACCGATTGAAGACAGTGTGGGGGCACTCAGTGATTTGGTGCGTCAAGGCAAAATTCAAAGCATTGGTTTGTCTGAAGTCTCAGCCAGCACCTTGCGCAAAGCGCATGCTGTGCACCCCATCACTGCTGTGCAAACAGAATACTCATTGTGGACACGCAATCCAGAAATTGCGGTGCTTCAAGCCTGCCAAGAATTGGGTGCTGCCTTTGTGGCTTTCAGTCCCGTGGCCAGAGGTTTTTTGTGCGGACCCTTGGACATTGAATCCTTGGATGCCAAAGACATTCGCAAGTCCATGCCGCGATTCACGGCTGAGAATTACGCGGCCAATTTCAAACTCTTTGCCCCCTACCAAAGTTTAGCCAACGAGGCGAGTTGCTCGCCAGCCCAATTGGCCTTGGCCTGGCTCTTGCACAAAGCACCGCACATCATTCCCATTCCAGGCACCACCAGTGTGTCGCATTTGACAGATGACTTGGGTGCGTCAGATGTCAAGTTGAGCGCCGACTTGATGGCCAAGCTTGAGGCCTTGATCAATGAGAAAACGGTCCAAGGAAATCGTTACAGTGCACAGGCCAATTCTGAAGTCGACACTGAAGTTTTTGAATAATTCGTCAGTTGGCGAGGTCATGCAGTGAGTGTGATTGATGCAATGATAAAGGGTTTACCCTTATTTTTGAGTCGAAATTTCTGCGTCTAAACATGCATAATATTTCCAGTCTACGCGGTCGGTTAATTGCATCACTCGTTTCCAACTGCACATTTTTTGAACAATCAAGCCAGCATGGGACTTTCACATATGACCTCCGTTCTCCAAAGTTTTGTCGCCGGTCGTTGGATCGGTCAGCAACCTGCCCAAGCCCTCCAAAGTGCCATCAATGGCAAAGAAGTGGCCTTTTCTCATGCCGAGTCCTTGGACTTTGCAGAGGCGCTGCAATACGGGCGCACCACAGGGCTCAATGGCATGTTGGCCATGGACTTTCAGCAACGCGCAGCCGTATTGCGCGCATTGGCCAAGTACTTGGGTGAACGCAAAGAAGAGCTCTATGCCATTTCAGCCCACACGGGCGCCACACGCATTGACTCATGGGTCGACATTGAAGGCGGTACCGGCACTTTGTTTGCCTATGCCGGCATGGCAGCCAGCGAATTGCCCAGCGGCAATTTGATTCACGAAGGCCCTGTTGCTTCTTTGGGCAAGAAAAACACCTTTGCGGGCACGCACATTTTGGTGCCCCGCGGTGGCGTAGCCGTGCACATCAATGCTTTCAACTTTCCGGTATGGGGCTTGTTGGAAAAATTTGCGCCCACCTTCTTAGCCGGCATGCCATGCATCGGCAAGCCCGCCACTGCCACCAGCTACCTGACAGAAGCCTTGGTTCGCATGATTGACCAATCGGGCATCTTGCCCAAAGGCGCACTGCAATTGGTCATTGGCAGCACTGGCGACTTGCTTGACCGATTGGATGTGGCCGATGTGGTCACTTTCACTGGCTCAGCAGATACTGCTGCCAAACTGCGCGTCAACGCTAATTTGGTTCGCAACAGCATTCCATTCAATGCTGAAGCCGACTCCTTGAATTGCGCCATCTTGGCCGATGACGTGACACCCGATGACGAAGAATTTGATTTGTTTGTCAAAGAAGTGGTGCGTGAAATGACCGTCAAAGCAGGTCAGAAGTGCACCGCAATTCGCCGCGCCATTGTGCCCAGCAAACACCTTGATGCCGTAGCCGAAAAAATCAAAGCCCACCTGTCCAAGGTGGTGGTAGGCGATCCATCCGTAGAAGGCGTGAAGATGGGCGCCTTGGCTTCCAAGTCACAACAATCAGATGTGGCTGAACGCGTGGCCTTGTTGCGTCAGAGTGCCGAGTTGGTATTTGGTGGGGATGCCAATTTCAGCATGGTGGGCGAGGACGTGGCCCAGGGTGCTTTCTTCCAGCCCACTTTGTTGCTGTGTCAAAAGCCCATGAACACCGACAGTGTTCACGACATTGAAGCTTTTGGCCCTGTCAGCACGCTCATGCCCTACGACAGCATGGAAGAAGCCGTGGCATTGGCCAAGCGCGGCAAGGGCAGTTTGGTTGGATCATTGATCACCAAATCGCCCGAATTGGCCGCGCAAGTGGTGCCTCGCTTGGCTGCCAATCACGGTCGTTTACACGTGCTCGACCGAGAGTCTGCAGGTGAATCAACAGGCCATGGATCTCCCTTGCCCTCACTCAAGCATGGCGGGCCAGGTCGTGCCGGTGGTGGTGAAGAGTTGGGTGGCATTCGTGCGGTGACGCACATGATGCAGCGTGCTGCGGTGCAAGGTTCACCCACGATGCTGACCGCCATCACACGCGAATATGCACGGGGTGCCAAAGTCATTGAAACGGCTACCCATCCTTTCAAACGCTATTTCGAAGAACTGCAAATTGGCGAGTCTTTGTTAACAGCTTCAAAGACCATTGGTGAAGCCGATGTGAAAGCATTTGGTGAACTGACAGGTGACATGTTCTACATGCACTTTGACGACGAAGCCGCAAAGGCGTCGGCCTTTGGCAAGCGCATTGCACATGGCTATTTGGTCTTGTCCGATGCTGCCGGCTTGTTTGTGGTGGCGGAGCCTGGACCAGTCTTGGCCAACTACGGGTTAGACACTTTGCGTTTTGTGAAACCAGTGGGCTTAGGTGACAGCATTCAGGTGCGCCTGACTTGCAAACGCAAAATTGACCGCAATAGGAAAGATGCCAATGGCCAAGGACAGGGCGTGGTGGCTTGGGATGTGGAAGTGACCAACCAAGACAAAGAATTGGTGGCCAGCTACGACATTCTCACTTTGGTTTCTAAGCGGCATTAACCTACAGAGCTCTTCAAATCCCCTACAAAATCTGGGCTTAAATCAATGCAGGCTTTGTAATCTGTAAGACTTCATTTCTAATATGCAAATCGTTGGGGAGTAGCTCAATTTCTTCGTGCTCAGTACAGCCATCAGGCGCACGTCGAGATCAACACATCGTCATTACGGAGTTTTTACTTCCGGTTTGTTGGGCACATAACTGATTCATTACAAGCAAAGCAAGACCTTCGATCTCTCGTGTCACGCGTGTCATTCTGATATTCGTGGCTTGTTCGGATCGTTATTGAAGGTCTTTCATGGAATTGTTCTCAATGCCATGGTGGTCAGCGTTGCTGGCCATCATTCTTATAGATTTGGTTTTAGCTGGCGACAACGCCATCGTCATTGCGCTTGCTGCGCGCAACCTCCCTCCGGAACATCAAAATAAAGCCATCATGTGGGGCACCGTGGGCGCCATTGTGGTTCGCTCTGCAATGACTGTTGGTGTTGTCTGGCTCCTGAAGATTCCCGGTCTTATGTTGGTGGGCGGTCTTGGGCTCTTGTGGATCGCCTTCAAGCTCATCTCTGATACTTCTGAAGACGAACACGAAGGTTCAGGCGCCACCACTTTCTGGGGTGCCATGAAAACGATTATTGTGGCTGACGCTCTGATGGGAGTCGACAACGTTTTGGGTGTCGCTGGCGCTGCCAATGGCGACTTTACGCTGGTCGTCCTTGGCCTGCTTATCAGCATTCCCATTGTGGTGTTGGGCAGCAAATTGGTTTTGCAATTGGTCGAAAAATGGCCAGTGATCATTCATTTGGGTGCTGCAGTTTTGGCCTTTACTGCGGCTCAAATGATCATCAATGAAAAACTCTTAGACCCCATTTTTGATGGTGGCGAAACCATCAATCTTTTAGCCCGTGGCGCAACCTATGTTGTGGCTGTTGCGGGTGTTTTGGGCTTGGGCTGGTGGGCCACTAGAAGACAGGAGAATCCCGAGAACGAAACTCAAGCGACGTGACAGTTTTTATCAACCAGGAGAAAAAAAATGGAAACATTCATTGTTTACCTAGACGACAAGCAATATGCACTCCAACAAATTGTTCCCATGCTGCCTGCCAAAGGCTCTGAAAATGGGGCAGCAAATTGGATTTTGATTGGGTGTCCACCCAGACTCAACCGCCATACAGGCCGTTGGTTGACACATTCTGCGCAAAAGAAATGGCGTCAAGAATGGACGCGAGAAGCAACTGACGATTTGCTCAACATGCTCCTAGACTTGGGCAACACAGTTTCAGTCCGAACCGCGGAAGGACCCCTTGCGGAGTTCACCAAGCAAGTCAAAGGCGAGGTGGGTGTAGCCAGAGTGGTCGATGCACGAAGGCCAAAGTTGTCGGTGAATCTGCCGCCAGTGACTTCAGATCAGCCACAAGACAAGCCGAACAATTGGACTTTGCCAGGCGGTGTTTTGGCCATGAGTGCTGTCATTGTGATGGCCAGCGAATAAAAAAAACTGTTGCCACGAAAAAAAGGCCTTCCAGTGATGAACTGGAAGGCCTTTTGTTTGCGCTGTATGTTGGCAGCACATGGCGACTGTCAAATTACATCGTATCGATGAAGCTGCGCAGTTTGTCGCTGCGGCTTGGATGCTTCAGTTTGCGCAGTGCCTTGGCTTCGATTTGACGTATGCGCTCGCGCGTCACGTCAAATTGTTTGCCCACTTCTTCTAGGGTGTGGTCGGTTGACATTTCAATGCCAAAACGCATGCGCAACACTTTGGCTTCGCGGGGTGTGAGGCTGTCTAGGATGTCTTTGACCACATCGCGCAATCCGGCTTGCATGGCTGCATCGATAGGCGCTGTGTTGGCGCTGTCTTCGATGAAATCGCCCAAATGGCTGTCGGCTCCTGTAATCTTTACCCGATCTGCATCCTCCCCGCTTCTAATCAATCTCTCTGCAGCGTCCTCATTAGCAGCAATATGAACATGTGCATATCTTGCAATTGCATGTCTATTTTTTCCATCAATATTTCCACTTCGCTCTCCAGCTTGAATATGGCAAATTGCAAGATTGCTCAGAGATGCAACAATAACAAAGGCTAACTGCTCTACCCGATCACCAGAAACTATCACCCAATCATATTTGTTATTCATTAACCAATCAGATGCACTTAGAGTAACCAAACCAAATGACTTAGCAAGAGCTATATTGTCATCACCTTCTAATGCTGTATAAAACTCGCCAACTACTGGATAGCCTTCGTTACTTATTACCTCACTTAATTTTCCAAACCTGCTTAACACCGACATGTTTGCACACCAGATTTCTACTTCATGGCCTGATTCCTGCGCCAGTCTAATTAGGGGTCTGATATACCCCCACTCACCCCGTGAGCCCAAC
>SXXD01000054.1 GCA_005789685.1 Burkholderiales bacterium | reverse complement strand
TGGATTAGAAATTGTCTCAAGAGCCAAGCCAGATGGCTACACATTGCTAACGGGCAACGTGGGCACCCAGTCCATCAATCCAACTTTGTACAAAAAACTCAACTACAACCCCGACACCTCATTTGCGCCCATTGGCTTGTTTGCTGAGTTGCCATTTGTATTGGCTGTCACACCATCATTGCCCGCCAATTCGGTGAAAGAGTTGGTGGCACTGGCCAAAGCTTCTCCCGATAAATTAACTTACGCCAGCTCAGGCAATGGTGGCTCGCCCCACCTCTCTGCAGAAACTTTCAAAATTGCAACGGGTACACAAATTTTGCACATTCCCTACAAGGGCGGTGGCGCTGCCATGACCGACTTAATGTCTGGCAATGTGCACATGATTTTTTCATCCGTGCTTGAAACTTCGGCACAAATTAAAGCGGGCAAACTGAAAGCCTTGGCCATCTCCAGCAAAAACCGAGTGTCAGCCTTGCCCGATGTGCCAACCCTAGAAGAAACCGGCGTCAGTGGCGCCGAGTCTGGTTCTTGGCTAGGTTTGCTGGCACCCGCTGGCACACCTCAACCAATTCTGGACAAAATTTCGCAAAGCTTGCAACAAGTCTTGGCCATGCCCGACGTTCAACAACAACTCCTAGGCCAAGGCGCAGTTGCCAAAGGCGGAACCACTGCCGAGTTCGTCAACCTCATTGCCAACGACCGCAGAAGATACGCCAAAATTATTTTGGACAACAAACTTGCTTTGGATTGAATTTATTGGGGTCAGATCAACATTGTTTTGGTTTTCTATCTCATCTAGCGATCCTGCCAATGGTTAAGCTTTGCTTATCGGTCTAGCCCACCACAGGGGTCAATTACACGAAATTACAGCCGGGGTTTTTATGCACCTTAAATCCAGAAGAAATGCAATCCAAGCTGGCGTTCTAGTAGCCTGCCTACCCTCCCTTGTTTTTTCCCAAAACAACAGCGCCGATCTCGGCTCCCCCATCCCATGGTCGCAGATCAAGCTGCTCAATGATGAAGTCCTACAGTCACCTCAACTCAAAGGTCAAGTTCTCGTGACTTACTTTTGGGCAAGTTGGTGCCCGTTTTGCGCCCAACAATCACCTGAGATTGAAAAGCTGTTCGTGAAGCACCAGAGCAAAGGGCTTTATGTACTGGGCGTATCTGTTGACAAAGATTTATCAGCTGCAAAGATACACATGCAGAAAAATCGATATAACTTTCCATCAACATGGCTAGACCCACAGTTGAAATCCGAACTCAAAAAACCATCCTCTGTCCCAGTTGTCGCGGTCTACAACAAGTTAGGTCTATTGGTGCAATATGAAAAGGGGCAGATGTTTGCAGAAGATGTCCAAGCCTTGTCGCGTTGGATCTAAAAATTCCACCCATCAACTCAGAAAAACTCAATGCAAATCAACACAGATTTAACGCAGAGATTGGCAATTGCTTCTGGTGACTTGCCATGGCTTGCATCTCCACTCAAAGGTGTTGACAGAATAATGCTCGAGCGCAATGGTGATGAAGTCGCTCGCGCAACCAGCTTGGTGCGCTATGCGCCCAAATCAAGTTTCAGCCACCACCAGCACGACTTGGGAGAAGAATTCTTGGTACTTGAGGGCGTATTCCAGGATGAGCATGGTCAATATCCTGCTGGTACTTACGTCAAGAATCCAACTGGCTCATCCCACACACCGTTTACAGACACAGGCTGTACCTTGTTTGTCAAACTCAGATACCTTGATCTACAAGACACAGATCGGGTTGTGGTCAATACCCAATTGGCTGAATGGTTTGCTGGAATGGTGCCAGGTCTAACTGTCTTGCCGCTGTCCTCCTTTGGAACCACCAGCACGGCCTTGGTCCGCTGGGCGCCAGGCACTTATTTCAACCCCCATAGACATTTTGGTGGCGAAGAAATATTTGTCATCGACGGTGTGTTCGAGGATGAGCATGGACGCTATCCCCAAGGTACTTGGTTGCGAAGTCCGCACATGAGTGCACACAAACCTTTTAGCGTCGAAGGTTGCACCATCTTTGTTAAGACAGGACATCTCTGTTAATCAGCAATTCTCTGATTTATTTGATCGTAAATCGCACAGTCATGCTTTTCCCACCAACATTGCTCAACGCAGCGACCAGCTTGTCACCTTTGCCCAGCTTAACGCCCAAGACGCGCAGTGTGTTGTCACCTGCTTCTTTAATGTCTGCTTCGATTTTGTTGCTGCCCTGCAAAACAGTCAGCTTGCCAGTAATGCCTTTGGAAGCCATGGGCTTGCCATGGTCCATCAGATAAATGGTAGCGGCATCAGGCTGTACCACCAACTCAAAGCCTATGTCATTGGCCATCTGTACGATGCCGCCATGCATAGGCTTTGCACCACCGTGAGCCAGAGCTGTATTCATGCACAGGCAAGAAATCGCTAGGCTCAATACTGAAATCAAATGCTTCATCTTCATTTTTGATATCTCCTTAAATGACGTGGTGCTCTAATAGGCGGCACCATAAAGCCTGTAAAAAAATCTTTAAAACGCATCTGGAACTGATTGTTTTGATTCTTCGTCGTTGCCAGTTTGCTTCAATAACCGATCGGTCGCATCAGCTCCATAACGCCAAAATAGTAACGGTGTGAGCAAGGTGTCCAGCAGCGTAGAACTGATCAACCCTCCAAAGATAACCACCGCCACAGGATGCAGAATTTCCTTACCAGGCGCATCACTGGCCAGCATCAGTGGCGTCAATGCAAAGGCCGCTACCAGTGCTGTCATTAGCACCGGCGTCAGCCTCTCAAGTGAGCCGCGCACGATCATCGCTTGACTGAAGGTCTCACCCTCAAATCGACAAAGGTTGATGTAATGACTGATCTTCAAAATACCGTTTCGAGTTGCAATGCCCGCTAAGGTGATGAAGCCCACCATTGTGGCTACCGACAGCGTTACGCCTGCAAGCCACATTGCCACAACACTTCCGATCAGTGCAAGCGGGATGTTGGCCATGATGATGCCGACCAACACCACCGAGCGATATCGAGAGTAAAGCACTAGAAACATGAGCCCCAGTGAAATCAGGGACAAGCCCAAGATCTGAGCAGCAGCCTGCTCCTGCGCTTGAAATTGACCTTCAAGGTTAATGAAGCTGCCGGTGGGTAACTCCGTGGAAGAAATGGCTTGGCGGATGTCGCTAACGATGCGTCCCATATCCGAGCCATCGCTGTTGGCATAAACAACAATTCGCCGACGGCCATTCTCTCGTCCGATTTGGTTGGGGCCATCGGCTTCGGTCACGGTGGCAAAACTTGACACGGGTAAGCGGCCGGCCGGCGTGTCAACCAGCATGCGTGCCAGATCCTGCGGACTGCGCTTGTCGTCAGGAAGCCGCAGTACCAACTCGTAGCGTCTGGCGCCGTCCACAATTTGTGAACCATGAGCACCATCCGTCAAGGCTTTCAAAATGCGCAGAGCCTCGCCCGGAGGCAGACCTGTCTGCGCAAGACGCTGCGGATCAAGACGCACGATGATCTGGGGTATCAGCACCTGCTTCTCCACGGTCAGGTCCACCAATCCGGGGATGGTGGCCAACTTGCCGCGCATCTGCTCAGCCAGACCACGCAGGGTGTCGGTGTCGTCACCGTAAATCTTGACCGCAATCTGCGCACGAACGCCAGAGAGCAAATGATCTAGACGGTGCGAGATCGGCTGGCCGATAGCAACTTGGGCGGGCAACACAGCGAGTTGGGTGCGGATGAGCGACATCACTTGCTCGCGATCTACGGGCTTACCATCGCGATGCAAGTCAACATCGATTTCGGTTGAGTGGACGCCCTCGGCATGTTCGTCGAGCTCTGCTCGTCCGGTACGGCGACCAACCTGACTAACACCAGGCACTTTGCCAATCAGCTGTTCAGCCACAGCGCCCATG
>SXXD01000265.1 GCA_005789685.1 Burkholderiales bacterium | reverse complement strand
CGTGGTAGACGATGTCTTAACCTCAGGTGACCACGAACTGCTTTCGGTCTTGGTTGCTGGCTTTGCCATCATTCTTCTCATTCAATCTGCGCTTTCCTTCGCACGCAGTTGGTGGGTCATGGTGCTAAGTCAAAGCGTTTCTATTCAATGGCTAGGCAATGTGTTTGCGCACCTGGTCAAACTGCCGGCAGAGTGGTTTTCTCAGCGGCATTTGGGCGACATCTCTTCACGCTTTGGGGCTGTTCATGACATTCAAAGAACGCTCACACAAACCGCCATTGAGTCACTGCTAGATGGCTTAATGGCCATTGCTGCGCTGGTCATGATGTTCATTTACTCGCCCACACTGACTTGGGTGGTTTTATCAGCCTCCGCTTTGTATGCACTTGTGCGCTGGATCAGTTACTCGCCCTTTAGACATGCTGCTTCTGAGCGTTTGGTTTTAGCTGGCCAAGAACAGAGCCACTTCATTGAAACACTTCGCGCCATGACGCCGCTCAAACTGTTTGCACGAGAAAATGAACGGCGAGCAAAATGGCAAAGCCTCATGGTGGAAGTCATGAACCGCGATTTTCAAACTGCCAAATTAAACATGGGCTTCAATGTCGCACGCACACTTATTTTTGGCCTTGAAAATTTGTGCGTCTTTTGGCTGGGTGCCAAAATCATTCTGCCATCGCAAACACAAGGCCACAGCGCAAGCGTTTTCACGGTGGGCATGCTCCTGGCTTTCATCAGCTACAAGGTTCAATTTACAAGTCGCATCACCGCGCTCATCAATCAAGGCATTGAGCTGAAAATGCTCAATTTGCACCGCGACAGGCTGGCCGACATTGTGCTCACGCCGCCCGAGCAAGACACGCCCCAAGGCAACTTGCCTGCTCACGATTTGTCCCATTTGCCTGCCAGCCTCGAGCTGCGCAAAGTTTCATTTCGCTACAGCGAAGCAGAGCCTTGGCTGCTCTACAACATGGACCTTTGCATTCAAGCCGGTGAGCATGTGGCCATTACCGGCGCCAGCGGTTGCGGCAAAACCACCTTGCTCAAAATTTTATTAGGGCTGCTAACGCCAACACACGGTACGGTCTTGTACGGCGGCGTGCCTGTTGGCCAACTGGGCATGTCCAATGTTCGTCGAAAAATTGGCGTGGTCATGCAAGAAGATGCCCTGCTGACCGGCAGCATTGCAGACAACATCGCCTTCTTTGACTTGGCACCCCAAGTTCAAAGGATAGAGGCCTGCGCGCAATTGGCAGAAATTCACAATGACATTGCACGCATGCCCATGGGTTATCACACCCTCATTGGCGAGCTTGGGTCTGGTCTCAGTGGCGGTCAAAAGCAGCGCCTGTTGTTGGCACGAGCGCTCTACGCACAGCCTTCCGTTTTGGCTTTGGACGAAGCCACCAGCCATTTGGACATGCAAAACGAAAGCGCTGTTTCAAATACCTTGTCGCAACTCAAGCTCACGCGCATTGTCATTGCGCATCGCCTTGAAACCATAGCCCGCGCAGACAGACACATCAACTTCAGCTTGCCAGGGCCTACCGCTTCCGCGTAAGATGAACACATTCAGGCACAACCCGTGCCTGCCTGATTGTCTATCTGACACACCCCTTTTCAAAGCTGGCACCCGTCACAGATGCCTTGCCGCCTGAATGCCCCCATGGCTATCTAACCAAGCACGAGTCCATCGCCATTCAAGGCGTTCCCAATTTGCTCATTCGCTCTTTGCTAGACAAGCAACAGTTTTATGACCCTGAAGACGCCGCATTGGCACTGGGTATTTCTTCCGCTTTCTGGTCGCTGTTTGGTTTGCTCTGGCCTTCAGGTTCAAAATTGGCAGAGCGTATGGCGCTCAGGCCAGTCAACGCCAATGAACGCATTCTTGAAATTGGCTGTGGCCTGGCACTGTCTAGCTTGGTGGGACATCGACGAGGCGCCAACATGACCGCCTCAGACTGTCACCCGCTGGCTGGCGAATTTCTGAAAGAGAATTTGCGCCTTAACCAACTGGGCCCCATGAACTACCGACATGGTCACTGGGGTGAGCATGCCACACAACTACAAGACATTGCTGTTAGCAGCAGATTTGACTTGGTCATTGGCAGCGACATTCTTTATGAGCGCGATGAGCGTGGAGACTTGGCACATTACATCAATGAACACGTTGAAGACCACTCAGAGGTTTGGGTGGTCGATCCCAATCGTGGCAATCGCTCACACTTTCACCGAAACATGGCCGCGCAAGGTTTCGCGCTCAGCGAAGAGGCGCTCGACATTTCAGCCACAGAGAACGTGCCCGCCTACAAAGGCAGAATGCTGACATACTCCCGCGATTAAGCTTGGGCCTTGGTGTGCAATGGGTCGCCGCCCATCTCAAAGAGTCCAGTCGTAATCAATGGTCAATGGCGCGTGGTCACTGAAGCGCGTCTCTTTGTAAATCCCTGCTTTTTTAGCACCCGCTGCCAACGCTGCAGTGGCCAACTGGTAATCCAATCGCCAGCCCACATTCTTGGCATACGCTTGCCCGCGGTTGCTCCACCAGGTGTAGCACTCGTCTGTGGTGTCAGGATGCAATAAGCGGTACACATCGACCAGGGGGCCTTCGGTGGTCATCTGCGTCATCCAAGCGCGCTCATCTGGCAAGAAGCCGCTGTTCTTTTGGTTGCTTTTCCAGTTTTTCAAATCGGCCTGCTGATGCGCAATGTTCACATCGCTGCACACAATGAACTCGCGTTCAGCGCCCAAAGACTTCAAATGCGGCCCCATGTGGTCTAGGAATCTAAACTTGGCCTCTTGCCTTTCAGGGCCTGATGAGCCACTTGGAAAATAGGTGCTGATGACAGACAGCTTGCGCTTGGGGGTATCAAATCGCAGCTCTAAAAACCGGCCTTCGGCGTCAAACTCAGCAGAGCCCATGCCTACCTTCACATCTGACGGTTCATGCTTGCTGTAAACCGCCACCCCGGAGTAGCCTTTTTTCTCAGCAAAATGGAAATGCCCCTTCAAGCCTGCCAAAGATTCAAATTTTCCCGCTACATCGGCCGCTTGCGCTTTTACCTCTTGCACGCAAATACAATTGGGATTGGTTTGAGCAATCCAGGCTTCCACCCCTTTGGTGGCAGCAGAACGAATGCCGTTCAAGTTCAAGCTGATTAATTTAAACAAGGATTTCCCCATGGTGACTGGACACACACCGCAAACCGACACCACGGCATTGGCGCAAGAGTTTGTTCAATTTTCTGTCGATGCGGGCGTGCTCAAGTTTGGAGAATTCAAAACCAAAGCGGGCCGCATAAGCCCTTATTTCTTCAACGCAGGCTTGTTTGACGATGGCGCCAAACTCGGTAAATTGGCTCAATTCTATGCAAAAGCATTGGTGGGCAGCGGGATCGAATTTGACATGATTTTTGGACCCGCCTACAAAGGCATTCCTTTGGGTGCAGCCGTGTCCATTGAACTGGCTCGCTTGGGCAAAATCGTTCCCTTTGCCTACAACCGCAAAGAAGCCAAAGACCACGGCGAAGGCGGCTCCCTGGTCGGCGCCCCGCTCAAAGGGCGTGTTCTGATCGTGGATGACGTGATGAGCGCAGGCACTGCCGCTCGCGAGTCCATTGAGCTGATCAAAAAAGCCGGCGCCACTGCGCACGCCATTGCCATTGCACTTGACCGCCAAGAAATGGCCACCGAAGTTCAACCAGATGGCTCG
>SXXD01000053.1 GCA_005789685.1 Burkholderiales bacterium | reverse complement strand
GCCACTTTTGGCCAACATGGTAGAGCGGGGTCGAACGCCTGTTTTGTCGCGCGCAGATTTGGAATCCATTGGCTACAAAGTGGCCATCTTCCCGGTCACGGCATTGCTGGCGTCAGTCCATGCCATGCAAAGCGTCTATCAAGAATTTCAGACACAAGGTTCTTCGAATAAGAGCAGCACTGCACTTTATGACTTTGCAGATTTAACCAAGCTCATGGGCTTTGAAGGTATCTGGGAATTTGAAAAACGATACGCTGAAACAAAATAAATCAACGATAAAAACAGGAGACAAAGTCATGAATCAATTATTACGCCGTCATTGGCTGCAAGCAGCCCTCATCGGAACAGCCATCGCTTTTGTAGGCAATGTGCAGGCTCAAAACTACCCTAGCAAGCCCATCCGCTTGGTGGTGCCTTTCACACCCGGCGGCGTGACAGATACCAGCGGTCGTTTAATCGCTGAGCAGTTGTCAAAACGCTTAGGACAGCAAGTCATTGTGGACAACAAGCCAGGCGCCTCGGGTAACATTGGTACGCAGCTGGTGTCTACATCAGAGCCCGACGGCTACACCTTGCTTTTGGGATTTGACGGCACCCTTGTCATCAACCCCCATGTCTTTCCTAAAACCGGCTTCGACACACTCAAAGACTTTGCCCCCATTGGCAAAATTGGCGATGCGGTCCTTATTTTGGTAGCACACCCCAACTTTCCAGCCAAGACCTTGAAGGACACCATTGCGCTTTCTAAAACTGAAAGGGGTGGTCTTTCATACGGCACGTCGGGTACTGGCGGAACGCCTCACATTGCCGGCGAACTCTTGCGTCAAAAAACAGGGGCTAACCTTGTGCATGTTCCTTACAAAGGCGGCGGCCAAGCTTTAACAGATGTTTTAGGTGGGAACATACCTTTGGTTTACACCGCCATTGCTAGCGCCATTCCGCATGTGAAGGCTGGCAAGCTACTGCCTATTGCGGTGTCCAGTAGCAAGCGAGCCAGTTCCTTGCCAGATGTTGCCACCTTCATCGAAAACGGTGTGCCTGATTTTGAAGTCAACTCCTGGGTGGGTTTGTTGGCCCCAGCCAAAACACCGCGTGCCATCATCACCCGCATCAACACAGAACTCAATGCCATTTTGAACGATCCTGAAGTGAAGGAAAGACTGAATGGCATGGGCATCACGGCATCCCCAGGAACCACAGAAAACTTTGGCGCCGAACTCAGCAGAGACCTTGCTAAGTTTGGACCTGTTGTAAAAGCATCGGGTATTAAGGCCGAGTAAATGCCATTCAAAATCTGTGCAGATTTTTAATTTTGCGGGCTTAAGCTCATTCCCAAATTGGCGGCCTGCCGGCGTTCATAGGCCAAAAACTCATCGGTTATTTGACTACCGCGTACGCCGCCTCTGACCGAACCTGCCGCATCGTCACCAAAATATTCTTTCCACAGGGAAGGCAAGCGTTGCCCCTGTGGAATGCTTAGCCAAAGACGAAGCAAATGTCGTTTGCGCTCTGGCGCATCGTGATCTTCAAAATTGGTGCGTGAATGAATAACCACATAGTTGTTCAGTAACTGTAAATCGCCACGATCGAGTTCCATCGAATAGCAAAACTTATCGTCTGGCAGCAATTCATCCAAAAGATCCAGCAACTCAATTTGCTCTGGCGTTAAACGAGGCACTTCTGGAAAATCGACTTGAGCTGCCGTGACATTTTTTCGATTGGCACGCAAAGAGAAGAATTCGGGGTCATCTCCCAAGATGGGGCACTTGTAAAAAGGGGGCTGTGAAGCGTCGTTGGTTCCCTGGTAGCTGTAATAAAAAGGCTGCTGCATGACAGGAATCAGGTCAGGTCGAAGGCGTTTTATTTCTTCGACCACAGCCATAGAACTTGTCACTTTGCTAGTGCCACCAGATTTGGCAGTCTGCAAACACATCAAGGCCACCACATCGCATGAGTCGACATGAAAGTCTAAGCCTGCATTGGTGTTGTACCCTCGCCCATTTTTTACTTTGTAACTGCCACCTTCATCACGAACATCGTTCATGACCTGGCTGGCTCGGTTTTGAGTTCTGGCCACGCCCACGTTCAGTCCAATGCCCCAATTGACCAGTCGCGCATCTTCTGCCGACCACCGATCCACGGGAAAACCTTTTAGCAAACATATGCCATAAGCTGTTTGTGTGACAGCAAAGGCCCGATCAATGGCCTGCTTGGCATGGCGTCTTAAAGGAAAATCGTTGGCAGTCATTTGAAGCCAAGATTTTTCAGTGGCCTTGGCATGTTGAAGTGCTTCTTCAATTTCAAGCGTCGCTTCACGACTCAGGTGGTGGATCCAAGAAAAATCTTGGCCAAGCTCTTTGGGTAACCATGCGCGTGGTTTTTCGAAATGGGATAAGTTCAATGAAGGCATATTGGGATCTATTTTACTGAAGAGAGACGCGTTATTTCTCACATAGGGTCAACACCAATGATAAGGTCTTGCTAGAAAGCACCAACTGTCCCTACACTTTAGGCTTAATTTGTATCAACAAACACAGGCTTCACATGAATCGATTTTTGGCTGTCATTCTTTCTCTGTTATCCATCACAAGCTATGCGCAAGATCAAGCCTATCCTGTGAAACCCATTCGCTTGATGGTGGGCTATGCGCCTGGTGGGGCCACTGACATTGTGGCCCGCAGCATTGCCATCAAATTGCAAGAAACACTTGGACAACCGGTGGTGGTAGAAAACCGCGCCGGTGCAAGCAGCAACATTGCTTCGGAATTTGTTGCGCGCAGTGCCCCAGATGGCTACACCCTGCTTTTAGGCACCATTGCCAATGCCACCAACATGACTGCATTCAAGGGCCTAGGCTACGACACCATGCGTGACTTTGTGCACATCACTCAATTCATGACAGCGCCATCGGTTTTAACAATTCACCCTTCGGTACCAGCCAAAAATTTGAAGGAGCTCATTGCCGTGGCCAAACAAAATCCCGGCAAAATTGCTTTTTCCTCAAGTGGCAATGGCGGCTCACCTCATCTCGCGGGCGAGCTTCTTAAAATGCGCGCCAACATTGACATGATTCATGTGCCTTACAAAGGTGCGGCACCTGCCATTGCCGACCTTTTGGGTGGTCAGGTTCAAATGAGTTTTCAAACTGCCTTGTCGGCTATTCCTCATTTGAAAAGCGGCAAACTCAATGTCATCGCTGTGGCCAGCAAAAAGCGAATGGCTACATTACCCAATGTGCCCACCATGGCAGAAGCCGGATTGTCAGACTTTGAAGTCTCCAGTTGGAATGGCTTGTTTGCCCCCGCCAAAACACCCCCACACATCGTGGCAGCGCTTTACAGCGCCTCCATCAAAGCTTTGCAAAGTCAAGACATCAAAGACAAAATGGAAGCCCAAGGTGCTGAACCCGTAGGCAACAGCCCTGAAGAGTTCAAGTCATTTGTGAAAGCTGAAATTGACAAATGGGAACAGGTGATCATTAAATCTGGCGCCAAGATGGACTAGGCTTTCAGATTTAAGCGCCATGCCTGAGTATCAGTCAGGCATGTGACCCTTTTAAAAAGGACTGTC
>SXXD01000052.1 GCA_005789685.1 Burkholderiales bacterium | reverse complement strand
AATACTGATCTCCAACGACGATGGCTACCGTGCAGATGGCATTGTGGCGCTTTACCACGCCCTGAAGCAAGTGGCCGATGTAGAGGTGGTGGCACCCGAGCACAACAACAGCGCCAAGTCCAATGCGCTCACGCTGCATTCGCCCCTTTACGTCAGGCAAGGCGAGAATGGTTTTCGGTACGTGAATGGCACACCTGCCGATTGCGTTCACATTGCCCTAACAGGTCTTTTGGGCTATCGCCCCGATTTGGTGGTGTCTGGCATTAACAATGGCGCCAACATGGGTGACGACACCCTTTATTCTGGCACCGTGGGTGCTGCCATGGAGGGCTATTTGTTTGGCATTCCCGCATTGGCATTCTCTCAAACTGAAAAAGGCTGGGGACATCTCGACATCGCCGCAGAATTTGCCAAAAACATGGTGGCCCAATTTGAACAAGCGCAACTCATTGGCAAATCGCCTTGGTTGTTGAATGTCAACATTCCGAACAAGACGGCACAGTACAAGGCCGCTACCTTGTGTCGTTTGGGTCGCCGTCATGCTGCAGAACCCGTCATTACTCAACTGAGCCCTCGTGGTGAAACCATGTACTGGATTGGCAATGCTGGCGAGGCCATGGACGATGGCGAGGGCACCGATTTTTATGCAGCAAAAAATGGTCACGTCACCATCACACCCTTGCAGGTCGACCTCACAGACCACGAAAATTCTGGCTTGTGGTCACAAAACTTGTCCAAGCTCCAGGTGTGGGAGGGTTGATGGCACAGCGCCCCGGTTTTCCAATCAAGTTCAGCACTCAAGAAAAGGCGGCGCCAGCCAAAGCGCCTGCTAAAAAGGCCTCACCCTCCAACCCGCAGGGTCTGGGCTTAGATTCCAGTGCGGTCAGACAACGCATGGTGCAAAAGCTGGCTGCTCAAGGCTTGAAAGACCCCTTGGTCTTGGAAGCCATGGGTGCAGTCGAGCGCCATCGTTTTGTAGAAAGTGGCTTGGTCAACCAGGCCTATGAAGACACCAGTTTGCCCATTGGTTTAGGACAAACTATTTCCAAGCCCAATGTGGTGGCTCGCATGATTGAGTTGTTGCTTGAGGGCGCAAGTGGCAAACTAGGTCGCGTGCTAGAAATAGGCACAGGATGCGGCTACCAAGCTGCTGTGCTAAGTCACGTTGCCACCGAGGTCTACAGCATAGAGCGCCTCAAAGGGCTGCACGAAAAAGCACGTTCGAATTTGCGACATTTTCGATTGGCCAATGTTCACTTGCTGTTTGGCGACGGCATGCTGGGGTATCCCAAAGGTGCACCTTATGCCGCCATCATTTCTGCGGCAGGGGGCGAGACTTTGCCGCAAGCTTGGTTAGATCAATTGGCTGTGGGTGGCAGGCTGGTCGCTCCCACCGTCACAGCCAATGGCCAACAAGCGCTCATGGTGGTGGACAAAACAGACCAAGGCTTCAAGCAAAGTGTTTTAGAGGCCGTTCATTTTGTCCCTTTAAAATCGGGTATCTCCTGAAGGATATGGAATGAAATTGTTGAGTGGCCGTCAAAGTTGGATGGTGATCAGTGTGTTGTCTGTTTGCTTGCTTGCTGCATGTACGTCACGCCCGCGCGGGCCTATTCCAGTAGAAGACCGAGTGGCAGGACAAAGTACTTCACGCCCTGTCCAAAGAGTACAGCCGCAAGTTGCAAGTGAAAGTGCAAGAGCACCTGCACCTGTGGCCACCAGTTCGCCCGTTTCCATGGGGCCCGCAATGGCGGGCTCAGAAAATGCGGGCAAGCCGGGGTTTTACAGCGTGCGTCCCGGAGACACGCTCACCAAAATTGCCTTGGACCATGGACAAGCATGGCGCGACATTGCCAAATGGAACGGCTTGGACAACCCCAATCTGATTGAAGTCGATCAAGTGTTGCGTGTGGCACCCCCTGTGATAGAGGTCGCTGCCAACAGGCAAACCAAGCCAGTCATGGCTCAGAATCAAACGCCCGCTAACATTTCAGCAAGCAATACGCCCACCCCGATAGCATCAAGTGCGCCAGCTTCTAACGCTTCCAATGCAGCGCCAAGTGCATCTGCTTCAGTCAATGTCAGTGACGACGGCATGACCTTCGCATGGCCCCATCCAGGACCCGTTTTGGCGGGTTTTGACGAAGCCAAAAACAAAGGTCTCGACTTTGCAGGCAAAGCGGGCGACCCCGTGCTGGCAGCCGGCGACGGCAAAGTGGTCTATGCAGGCTCAGGTCTTCGGGGTTATGGCAACCTGGTCATTTTGAAGCACAACAACACCTACTTAACCGCCTACGCGCACAACCAAACATTGTTGGTCAAAGAAGACCAAAGCGTGACCAAAGGCCAACGCATTGCTGACATGGGAAGTTCAGACTCAGATCGCGTCAAGTTGCATTTTGAAATACGCAAGCAAGGCAAACCTGTTGACCCTGCCAAATTATTGCCAGCCCGTCCATGAGCAAGCAGAAAGACTCAACTCGAGAAGAGCAGACACAAGAAATTATCTTAGGACGTTCTGACTTACCCACAGGGTGGTTGCACATTGATGCACTCGACATGGAAGCCCAAGGCATTGCCCGAAGGCCAGATGGCAAAGTTGTTTTTGTAGAAGGTGCTTTGCCGTTTGAAATGGTGACTGTCAATGTCCACCGCAAAAAGAACAATTGGGAAGCAGGGGTCGTCACCGCCATCCACCGAGAGTCTTCTCAAAGGGTAAGACCTGGTTGCCCGCACTTTGGCTTGCATGCTGGCGCTTGTGGAGGCTGCAAAATGCAGCACTTAGAAGCCAGTGCGCAAGTGGCCGTGAAACAGCGCGTCCTAGAAGACAATTTGTGGCACTTGGGCAAAGTCAAACCCGAGAACTTGTTGCGGCCCATGGAAGGTCCTAGTTGGGGCTACCGTTACCGCGCCCGCATGTCAGTGCGCTATGTTCATAAAAAAGGTGAAGTGCTCATTGGTTTTCACGAACGCAAAAGCCGTTATGTGGCCGATATCAAAACGTGCCGCGTTTTGCCTCCCAAAATCAGTGCGCTTTTACTGCCACTGCGCGAACTTATTTTTGGCATGGACGCCCGTGAAACGGTGCCTCAAATTGAATTGGCGCAGGGCGACACCGTCACGGCTTTGGTGCTGCGTCATTTAGAACCCTTGAGCACTGCCGATGAAGAGCGCTTGCGTGCATTTGCTTCCCTGCATGATGTGCAGTGGTGGCTGCAAATTAAAGGGCCTGACACCGTCAAACTCATGGACGAAGGCGGCATCGAGCTTTCTTATGACTTGCCTGATTTTGGAGTGCACATGCCCTTCAAGCCCACCGATTTCACGCAGGTCAATCCGCACATCAATCGGGTCTTGGTCACTCGGGCCTTGCGCCTCCTCAAGCCCGAAGCACACGAGCGAGTCATCGATTGGTTTTGTGGCTTGGGTAATTTCACATTGCCCATTGCAACAACGGCCAAAGAGGTGGTAGGCATCGAAGGCGCAGAAACTTTGGTGGTGCGCTCGTGCGAAAATTACGAACACAACCAAGCGCTTCGTGAAGGCGTAAAACGCTTAGCGCCCACGTCATTCATTGCACGCAACTTGTTTGAAATGACGCCTGAATTGATCATGGCCGATGGCATTGCCGACAAGTGGCTCATTGATCCACCCAGAGAGGGTGCCTTCGCCTTGGCAAAGGCCTTGGCTGAATTGCAAGAGAACGACGCACTAAGAGGCGACTGGCAATTTCCCAAACGCATTGTCTATGTCAGTTGCAACCCAGCCACCTTGGCGCGGGATGCTGGCTTGTTTGTTCACAGGGCAGGGTATCGTTGTTTAAGTGCCGGCGTGGTCAATATGTTTGCGCACACAGCGCACGTCGAAAGCATGGCTGTTTTTGAAAGACGCTGAATAAAAAAGCACCGGAGTTCTTTCGAACTCAGGTGCTTTGAACTGGTTTTAAATCAGTCGATTACTCGCGCTCGCCACCCCAGAGGCCCAACAAGGCCAACAGACTTTGGAATACATTGAACAAGTCCATGTACAACATGAGCGTGGCGCTGATGTAGTTGGTTTCGCCACCGTCCAAAATTTGCTTCAGGTCATACAACATGTAGGCGCTGAAAATACCGATGGCAGCCACAGACAAGGCCATCATGCCGGCCGTTGAGCCCACAAAAATATTGACGATGCCGCCCACCATGAGGACCAAGGCGCCCACAAACAACCACTTGCCCATGCCAGATAAATCGCGCTTGATGACGCTAGCCAAGACGGACATCACCGCAAATACACCGGCCGTACCGGCGAAGGCTGTCATGACGAGGTCAGGGCCGTTTTTGAAGCCCAAGACCATGGCAATCATGCGAGACAGCATGAGGCCCATGAAGAATGTGAACGCCAGCAAGACCAACACGCCTGTAGACGAGTGTTTGGTTTTCTCGATGGCGTACATGAAGCCAATGGCGCCACCAAAAAACAGGATGAGGCCTAAACCGCCACCCAGTGATTGGGTGATGCCTGTAGCCACACCAAGCCATGCACCCAACACAGTGGGCACCAGACTAACGGCCAGCAACATATAAGTGTTGCGCATGACTTTGTTTCGCTCGGCAGGCGTAGTGCCGACGCTTGCCCAGCTGGGTTGTTCAATGTTTTGAAGATCGCTCATGTGTGAACTCCTATTAATCCACCCTGTATCGGGTGAGCAAATTGTAGGGCTTGTAACCCGAAATGCCCTATTTACCAAAGATTTCAGGGTCTTTTGTCTTGTGACTTTCACAAAGTCAATGCCAAGCTCAGGCTGCGGTATGCTTATTCTTCAATTTTTTACCCACAAAGCCCTATGAAAACTCAATCTACCCTCGAATTGTCCGATGTTCAAGCCATTGCCGCAGCTGCGCAAGCCGAAGCGCAGAAAAATAAGTGGGCCGTGAGCATTGCCATTGTGGATGCAGGCGGTCATTTGTTGCATTTCCAGCGCTTAGACGGCGCTGCCCCCATTTCTTCCCACATTGCGCCTGCCAAAGCCAAAACAGCCGCATTGGGTCAGCGCGAAAGCAAAATTTACGAAGACATCATCAATGCCGGCCGATTTTCGTTCTTGTCAGCACCGACCATTGAAGGCATGCTTGAAGGTGGCGTGCCCATCCTGAAAGACGGCGCTTGCATTGGCGCAGTGGGCGTGAGTGGTGTGAAGTCAACCGAAGACGCACAGATTGCCAAGGCAGGAATTGCCGCCATTGGCCTCTGATATTGAAAACCTCTAAAGAACTCTAACGAGCTCTGAAGGGCTTTTTTGATCAGTACAAATCCAGCACAGCACCTTTGCTGGCGCTGGAGGCGTTGAACGCAAACTTGGCTTGCACGCCACGTGTGTAGCGAGGTGCAGGCGCTGTCCAGTTGGCGCGGCGCTTGGCAATTTCTTCCTCAGGTACATTCAATGCCAAAACAAGTTTGTGCGCATCGATGGTGATCGAGTCGCCTTCGTTCACAAACGCAATGGTGCCGCCAGCAGCTGCTTCGGGTGCCACGTGTCCAACCACCATGCCCCACGTGCCGCCAGAGAAGCGGCCATCGGTAATGAGGCCCACGCTTTCGCCCAAACCAGCACCAATGAGTGCACCCGTGGGGGCCAGCATTTCTGGCATGCCTGGACCACCTTTGGGGCCAAGGTAACGCAAGACCATGACATCACCGGCTTTGATCTTGCCATCCAATATGGCTTGCAAAGCCGATTGCTCGTCGTCGAACACGCGAGCGGGGCCTGTAATGACGGGGTTCTTCAAGCCGGTAATTTTGGCCACAGCACCTTCAGGCGACAAGTTGCCTTTCAAAATGGCCAAGTGGCCTTCTGCGTACATGGGTTTGTCGATGGGGCGAATCACATCTTGGTCGGCGCGAGGTGCGTCAGGAATGTCCTTCAAGTTTTCTGCCACAGTTTTGCCGGTGATGGTCATGCAATCGCCATGCAATAAACCGGCCTTCAGCAAAACCTTCATGACTTGTGGAATACCGCCAGCCTGATGCAGATCAACGGCCAAATATTTGCCGCTGGGTTTCAAGTCGCAAATCACAGGAATCTTTTTGCGCATGCGCTCGAAGTCGTCAATGGTCCATGGAACTTCAGCGGTGTGCGCAATGGCCAAGAAGTGCAACACAGCAGTGGTCGAACCGCCAGTGGCCATGATCACGGCCACGGCATTTTCAATGGACTTTTTGGTCACGATGTCGCGTGGCTTCAAATCATTCTTAATGGCTTCAAGCAAAACCTTGGCCGATGCTTTGGCCGAGTTCTTTGTTTCATCGTGGGGGTTGGCCATGGTAGAAGAGTAGGGAAGCGACATGCCCAGCGCTTCAAACGAAGAAGACATGGTGTTGGCTGTGTACATACCACCGCATGAACCCGTGCCAGGAATGGCGCGCTTTTCAATTTCTTTCAAATCAAAGTCGCTCAAATTGCCCGCAGAGTTTTGGCCGACCGCTTCAAACACGCTCACAATGTTCAAATCTTTGCCTTGGTATCGGCCCGGCAAAATGGTGCCGCCATACACATAAATGGCAGGCACATTGGCACGCAAAATACCCATCATGCCGCCAGGCATGTTTTTGTCGCATCCACCCACCACCAACACACCGTCCATCCACTGGCCTTGAACGCAAGTTTCAATGCAGTCAGAAATCACTTCACGACTAACAAGCGAATATTTCATACCTTCGGTACCCATGGCCATGCCATCTGAAATAGTGGGCGTACCAAAAATTTGAGCATTGCCACCAGCCTCTTCAATACCTTCTACCGCGGCATCGGCCAGTTTTTGCAGGCCACTGTTGCAAGGCGTGATGGTGCTGTGACCATTGGCCACACCCACCATGGGTTTCACAAAATCACCTTCTTCATACCCCATGGCGTAGTACATGGAGCGGTTAGGCGCCCGAGACTTACCTTGCGTGATGTTGGCACTGCGGCGGTTGCTAGGGGTGGCAGGGTGAATAGGGATGATTTTGTCAGTCATGTTGTCACTTAATGATGGGCGTATTGAATGTTGTGCCTATTCTAATAGACCCTCCATCAGAAAGTTCATGGGCCGTTGTCTGGGATGGGTGAGGGGTATGGGGGGTGACGATTTCTGGTACCCCAGCATGAGGAGCCCCCCATGCCCCTCACCCATCCCAGACAACACGCCCATGAACCCACCCCATCCAGGAATCCCCAAACAAAACACCGGAGAAACTAAGGGCTAGCACTCTGTGCAATTGGGCATCGATGGGTGCACAATCGGAGCCCATGTTGATTCACCCTCAAATTGACCCCGTTGCATTGCAACTGGGACCTATCGCAGTTCACTGGTACGGTTTGACCTATTTGGCCGCATTTGGGCTTTTTTACTTTCTGGCGACCCGAAGGTTGACCCACCTTCCCTACGCGCGCCTATCTCATTGGCAAGTTCGCGATGTTGAAGATATTTTGTTTGCCGGCGTTTTGGGCGTGGTCTTGGGTGGGCGCATTGGCTACTGTCTGTTTTATCAACCAGCCTACTATTTCTCTCACCCCCTTGAAATAGCCTATGTGTGGCAAGGCGGTATGAGTTTTCATGGCGGCTTGCTGGGAGTCATGGCAGCTATGGTTTGGTTTGCCCAAACCCGCCACCGACCCTTTTTCCAGGTGATGGACTTTGTAGCGCCTTGCGTGCCCACAGGCTTGGCTGCTGGCCGAATCGGTAACTTTATCAATGGCGAACTTTGGGGACGGCAAGCCGATCCAGAATTGCCTTGGGGCATGATTTTCAGGGGAGCCGGAGATTTTCCGCGCCACCCGTCTCAGCTTTACCAGTTCTTGTTAGAAGGCCTGCTGCTTTTTGCCGTACTTTGGTTTTTTGCCCGCAAGGACCGCCCCATCGGCCAAGTGTCTGCGGTGTTCTTAATGGGCTATGGTATTTTCAGGTTTGTGGCTGAATTCTTTCGCGAACCCGATGCGCATTTAGGGCTGTTGTCCTTAGGACTTAGCATGGGGCAGTGGTTGTGCGTGCCCATGATTTTGGCCGGCGTATTTCTTTATTTTGCGGTCAACAAGCCGAGCAGGCTTTGACTGCACTTGCCATCTTTAAAATGAGACAGTGATTCAATCAAAAAGTTAATCAAAGGAGACAAAAATGCAACATTCCGAAACTCAAATTCAGCGTAGAAACCTCTTGCAATGGGCGGCGGGCACTTCACTGGCGGCCACATTGCCGGCTTGGGCGCAAGCCACATGGCCTTCAAAACCTGTCAACCTCATTGTGCCCTTTCCTGCGGGCGGCGGCACCGATGCATTTGCGCGTCCCTTGTCAGCCATTTTTTCCAAACTCACGGGCAAGCAACTGATCATTGACAACAGGGGCGGTGCTGGCGGCACAGTGGGCGCAGGCATCGCTGCCAAGGCTGCGCCAGATGGTTACAACTTTTTCATGGGTGCCGTTCATCACACCATTGCACCCAGCATGTATCCCAAATTAGATTACGATTTAGAGCGTGATTTGGCGCCCATCATTTTGGTTGCGGCAGTGCCACAAGTTTTGGTGGTCAACCCCAAAAAAGTAACAGCCAACAACCTTAAAGAGTTCTTAGATTTTGTCAAAAAGAACCCTGGTAAGTTGAATTATGGTTCTGCTGGCGGTGGCACTTCGCACCACCTGGCGGGTGAGTTGTTCAAGCTTCAAACTCAGACCTTCATTACCCACATTCCTTACCGAGGTGCAGGCCCTGCTTTGCAAGACTTGATCGCTGGCAATGTGGACATGATGTTTGATGGACTGGGCTCTTCAGCGGCACACATTAAGGGCGGCCGAATTAAGGCACTCATGGTGTCTGGCGCTAAGCGCAGCCCTGCTTTCCCAGATGTGCCTTGCTCTTCAGAGTTGGGCTTGCCTGACTACACCGTGAGCACTTGGTATGGCATGTGGGCGCCCAAAGCTACGGCTGCTGATGCGCAAGCGCGCATGGTGGAAGAGGTGCGCAAAGCCATACAAACAGATGAAGCCAAAGCGATTTGGGCAGCGCAAGGTGCAGAATTCCCCAATTTGACGGGTGCGCAATTTGATGCATTCATTAAAACTGAATTGCGTAAATGGAGCCAGGTGGTGAAAGCCTCTGGCGCAAAGCTGGACTGAAGATGGCACAAGAAAATTTGTTTGCAGCCTTGCGCGCTGCATTCCCCGCAAACTTAGATTTGATTGCGGTTGAAACAGACCATGGCTTGAATTACACATGGCGCGATTTAGATCGAGCCAGTGCCATGATGGCCAATCTGTTGAATGGCTTGAATTTGCCAAAGGGCAGTCGCATTGCGGTGCAGGTTGAGAAGTCGGTAGAGGCGGTCATGCTCTACTTGGCAACACTTCGGGCGGGTTATGTTTTCCTGCCGCTCAACACAGCCTACCAAAGTTCTGAAATTGAATATTTCATTGGCAACGCCGAGCCAGCGGTGGTGGTGTGTTCAGGTGCCAATTTTGGATGGGTCAGCAAAATTGCATTCAAAGCAGGCACGCAGCATGTATTCACTTTAAATGACGATCGAACAGGCACCTTGCTTGAGCGCGCTGCGCATCAAAAAGATCAGCACAAGGTGGTGCTTCAAAATGCCGACGACTTGGCTGCTATTTTGTACACCAGCGGCACCACGGGCAGAAGCAAAGGCGCCATGTTGACGCATGGCAACATGCTCAGCAACGCGCAAACTTTGAAAACCTATTGGGGTTGGAAAAAGGGCGATGTGCTGATCCATGCTTTGCCCATCTTTCATGTTCACGGTTTGTTTGTGGCCCTACACGGCGCACTCATCAATGGCAGCAAAATGATTTGGCTCGCCAAATTTGACCCTAAATTTGTCATTGCCAAAATGCCCGAGGCTACCGTCTTCATGGGTGTGCCAACGCTGTATGTGCGCATGCTGGCTGAACCTGCCTTGAACAAGCAAGCTGTGCGCAACATGCGTTTGTTCATTGCGGGTTCTGCACCCTTGCTCGTTGAAACATTCACGGAATGGCAGCAACGCACTGGGCATACCATTCTGGAGCGCTATGGCATGAGTGAAACAGTCATGCTCACCTCCAACCCCTATGCGGCTGATAAGCGCCATGGCGGCCAAAGTGAACGCCGTGGTGGCACAGTGGGTTTTCCTTTGCCGGGTGTCAAGCTGCGCGTGCAGAGCGACGATGGCAAAAACTTGCCAGTGGGCGAGATTGGCAACATTCAGGTCAAAGGCCCGAACGTGTTTCAGGCTTACTGGCGCATGCCCGAGAAAACAAAAGAAGAATTTACAGCAGACGGTTTTTTCAAAACAGGCGATGTGGGCAAGTTCGATGAGCGCGGCTACGTGGTCATTGTGGGTCGCAGCAAAGACTTGATCATCAGTGGTGGCTACAACGTCTACCCGGCTGAAATTGAGGGATACATCAACGAGATGCCAGGCGTGGCAGAAAGTGCCTTGGTAGGCGTGCCTCATCCAGATTTTGGTGAAGTGGGTGTGGCCGTTGTGATTGCAAAGCCTGGCGCTCAACTGAATGCTGAGCAGATCATTGCCAGTTTGAAATCGCAATTGGCCAATTTCAAAATACCCAAAAAATGTTTCGTGGTGCCTGAGCTGCCACGAAACACCATGGGCAAGGTGCAGAAAAATTTACTGCGCGATCAGCACAAAAATTTGTTCTTAGCGTAGGAGCAAAACGGGTACGTGGTAACGCTAGTATGTAATTTAACTTTGCTGTTGCAAGGTCTGGAAACTGTGATTCAGACAGCAGTCATGCCTTTGTGGAACATATAAGCAGCCAGAAATACCAAGAAGAAAGAAAAAACCCGCTTCAGTTTTTTCACAGGAAGTTTGTGCGCTGCGCGCGCGCCAAAGGGCGCTGTGACCACGCTGAAACAGGCAATGACCAACATGCCAGGCAACCAGATATAGCCAATGGCGCCTGGTGGTAAGTTTTCTAAGTTCAGTCCGCTGATGACAAAGCCAGTGACATTGGCAAGCGCAATGGGAAAGCCTAAGGCAGCGCTGGTGCCAATGGCGTTGTGAATGGCCACATTGCACCAAGCCATTAAGGGTACGCTAACAAAGGCGCCGCCAGCACCCACCAAGCCAGACAGCATGCCAATGAGTCCGCCCATGCCTAACTGACCCACAAAACCCGGCATTTGCCGCGAAGGCTTTGGTTTCTTGTCCATGAACATTTGAAACGCAGAGTAAGACACAAAAACGCCAAACAAAATGGCCAGGGTGGCGCCCTTAACGGCTACAAAAATCCAAAGGCTGGCCAAGGCACTGCCAAGCACAATGCCGGGCGCCAAACCTTTTACCAAGTCCCAACGCACAGCACCCAATTTGTGGTGGGTACGAACACTTGAAATAGAGGTGAACAAAATGGTTGACATGGAAGTGACGATGGCCATTTTGATTGACAAGTCTTCGGCAACCCCCATGTTGCCCAACAGAAAACTCAACACGGGAACCATCAGCAAGCCACCGCCCAAGCCCAACAAACCAGCCATGAAACCAACCACTGTGCCCGTGAGGCCCAGTTCTAAAAAGATTTGAAGTTCCATTGGCTTTAAGCCAAGCCGAGCTTTTGAGCCATGCCAATGCGTTGCAATTTACCGGTAGCACCTTTTGGAATTTCGTCCAAAAGTAAAACTTTGCGAGGCACTTTGAAATCGGCCAAGCGGGTTGCGGTGTATTCGCGGAGTTCTTTTTCAGTGGCCGTCATGCCTTCTCGCAGGACTACGGCAGCGCCAACTTCCTCGCCCAATTTGTCATGCGGAATGCCAAAGCAAACCACTTGGGCCACAGCAGGATGGTCCATCAAAATTTCATCGACTTCACGGGGACTGATTTTTTCGCCACCGCGGTTGATGATTTCTTTGAGTCTGCCAGTAATGCTGACATAGCCTTGTTCATCCATCACACCTTGGTCACCTGTTCTGAACCATCCGTGGGTGAAAGCTTCTGCATTGGCTTTGTCGTTGTTCTCATAACCTGGCGTGACGTTCTTGCCGCGAATCACAATTTCGCCAGTGCTGCCAGATGGCAATAATTCGCCTTCAGCGCTCATGATGGCAATCTCGGGGCCCGCTGCCAAGCCTACGGTGCCGGGCTTTCTTTGACCAGGTGGTAGCGGGTTGCAAGCCATTTGGTGAGCCGCTTCGGTCATGCCATAGGCTTCAATGACAGGGGCTTTGAAGGTGGCTTCGAGCTCTGCCAAAACCTGAGGTGGCAAGGAAGACGAAGACGAGCGAATGAAACGAAGTGGCACCCTGGCAATGACTTCTTTGTTGTTGTTCGATCTGGACAAAATGGCCTGGTGCATGGTGGGCACAGCGGTATACCAAGTGGGTTTGACTTCGTCCATTTGGCTGAAGAACTTCAAGGCATTGAAGCCGCTGGTGCAATAGACTTCACCGCCCTGCGACAGCGGGGCCAAGATGCCAGCAATAAGGCCGTGAATGTGAAACAGTGGCATGACATTCAAGCCGCGATCAGAGCTGCTAAAGCGCGTGCTGTCTGCAATGTTTTGAGCAGAAGCACTGACGTTGAGATGCGTCAGCGGAACAATCTTGGGGCGGGAAGTGGTGCCAGAGGTGTGAAGCACCAAGGCCACATCGTCAGGCTGTGCATGACCAGGATGCTGTGCTGCTTTGGGTACAAGTCCATTCATGTTCAGTGTGAATGAGCCGGCACCCAATGTGGGCGTGGGTTCGAGTTCAATGAGTGCAATGCCCATTTTGGCAGCCACGGCAACGGCAGGGCTACTAGAGCCTTTTTCAACCACCAAGGCTTTGGCATTCAAGTCGTTCAGATAAAACTCAAACTCGTCTGCACGGTAGCTGGGGTTTAAGGGGGCCGATGTACAGCAGCAGGCCACGGTGACAAAACTGGCGGCCATTTCTGCACTGTTGGGTAAAACCAAGGCCACGCGATCGTTGCGGCCAATGCCAACTTGGTTAAAGGCTGACTGAACGTACTGGCTCAGTTGACGCAAAGCTGAATATGTCAGGGGCGCACTGTTGGCAGCACTCAGACAAGAAGATTGGCCATTTCCGGCCGCCAAAAGTTCTATTAGGGTTTTCATTAGTTAGTGGGGAAAAAGTTGAATTTACAGGATTTCAATCTCGACAAACTACGAATCATTCTATTACGATACTTTTGAGTTTACTTAATTACCAAGGAGTTTATTGTGAAAGATCGCTTAGTCATGTCCCTTCAAACTGTTGCCTTGGTGGCGTGCAGTTCATTGTGTTTAAACGCTAACGCACAAGCCAGTTGGGAGCCCACCAAAAGCGTTGAATTCATCGTGCCAGCAGGCACGGGTGGTGGTGCTGATCAAATGGCGCGCTTTCTTCAAGGGGTCATTAGCAAGCACAAGCTCATGCCCCAACCGCTGGTGGTTGTGAATAAATCTGGAGGTGCGGGTGCAGAGGGGTTTTTGGATGCCAAGGGTGCTCGCCCAGATGGACACAAGATCATCATCACGCTGTCAAATTTATTCACCACGCCGTTGGCAACGGGTGTGCCCTTCAATTGGAAGGACCTGACCCCTGTTGCCATGTTGGCACTGGATGAGTTTGTGCTTTGGGTCAATGCCGAGTCACCTTATAAAACGGTAGGCGACCTGACCAAGGCCGTCAAGCAAGGCGAATCTGGCAAATTCAAAATGGCTGGAACGGGCTCCAAACAAGAAGACCAGATCATCACGGTGGCCATTGAAAAAGCCACTGCCAAAAAAATGATCTACATCCCGTTCAAAGGGGGCGGTGACGTGGCGGTTCAATTGGTGGGCAAACACGTGGACACCACAGTGAACAACCCCATTGAAGCAGTGGCGCATTGGAAGGGCGGAACTTTAAGGGCGCTGTGTGTATTTGATTCACAGGTCATGCCTTATCCGAAAAAAATCACACCCACCCAGTCGTGGAAAGACGTTCCCACCTGCAAATCGCAAGGCCTCGATGTGGAGTACTTGATGTTGCGTGGCATTTTCATGCCACCCAAAGCCACGCCAGCGCAAGTGGCCTATTACACCGATGTGTTCCAAAAAGTACGCCAACTCCCTGAGTGGAAAGAATTCATGGAGACCGGCGCTTTCAAGGACACCTTCATGCAGGGCCAAGAGTTTCAAGATTGGTTGCTGAAAGCGGAGGTGGAGCATTTCCGTCTCATGCGTGAAGCCGGCTTCTTGGCCAAATAAGAATTCTGAAAGACCTTTTCATGAAAAGAGGCGCACACCTGCAAATGCGGTGGATGGAGTTGTTGGTGGCTGCCTGCTTTGTGGGTGTGAGTTTGTTGGTGATCACCGACAGTCTTCGCGTAGGCAACGCTTGGGGCAGTGATGGGCCAGAGCCTGGTTACTTTCCTTTCTACATTGGCTGTCTGTTGTTGGGCGGCGCATCTTGGGTGATTGTTCAAACCTTGCTGGTTTGGAAACAAGACGATGGCAAAGAGGTGTTTGCCGAAAAGCACGAGTTCAATTTGATGCTGCTCATGCTTCTTCCAACTATGGCTTTCACGGCCGCCATTTTTGTGTTGGGTATTTATGTGGCCTCGCTTATTTTCATTGCTGCATTCATGGTCTGGCAAGGCAAATACAGTTACTTCAAATCAATTGCAGTAGGCTCGGGCATAAGCGCAGCATTGTTTGTCTTGTTTGAAGTTTGGTTCATGTTGCCCTTACCAAAAGGCTTCATTCATGCTTGGTTGGGCTATTGATCATGGATGAACTCAACAACCTGTTTCAAGGCTTTGTAGTAGCCCTCACCCTGCCCAACATTGGCTTCATGTTCATTGGTATTTTTTTGGGCGTGTTAATTGGTGTGTTACCAGGATTGGGCGGCGCCAATGGTGTGGCCATTCTGCTGCCTCTCACCTTTGGCATGTCACCCACCTCTGCCATCATCATGCTGTCTTGCATCTACTGGGGCGCAGTGTTTGGCGGGGCCATCACGTCCATCCTCTTCAACATTCCGGGAGAGCCCTGGTCGGTAGCAACCACTTTTGATGGCTACCCTATGGCCCAAAAGGGCAAGGCCGCGAAGGCTTTAACCGCTGCATTCACGTCATCTTTTGTGGGTGCTTTTGTGGCTGTGCTGATGGTGACATTTTTGGCGCCTGTGGTGGCTAAATTTGCGCTTAATTTCGGGCCACCCGAGTTCTTCGCAGTTCAGTTGCTCACTTTTGCAAGTTTCATTGGCATGAGCAAAGAGCCACCCGTCAAAACCTTGATGGCCATGATGCTTGGTTTTGCGCTGGCTGCAGTAGGCTTAGACAGCGTGACCGGCACATTGCGCATGACCTATGGCCAAGAAAGTTTACTTAAAGGCTTTGACTTTTTGATAGCGGTCATTGGCCTCTTTGGTATTGGTGAAATTTTGCTCACCATGGAGGAGGGGCTTGCCTTTAAAGGTCACAAGGGTCGCATCAGCCTGAAAGACGTTCTTGACACTTGGAAAGAGCTGCCCAAATACTGGGCTACCTCATTGCGCGCGTGCTTAATTGGCTGCTGGATGGGCGTGACACCAGGGGGCGCTACACCTGCTTCTTTCATGAGTTACGGCACAGCAAAGCGTATTTCTAAACATCCGGAAGAATTTGGCAAGGGTGCCATCGAGGGTGTCATTGCCCCTGAAACAGCAGCTCACGCAGCAGGTACAAGCGCCTTGTTGCCCATGTTGACGCTGGGTATTCCTGGCTCACCCACTGCAGCCGTTTTGTTGGGTGGGTTGTTGATATGGGGACTGCAACCGGGCCCCTTGTTGTTCACTGAGCAAAAAGATTTTGTGTGGGGTTTGATTGCTTCGATGTATTTGGGCAACATTGTGGGCTTGATTGTGGTGCTGACCACCGTGCCTTGGTGGGCGGCTATTTTGAGAATTCCGTTCTCGATCATTGCGCCAGTGATTGTGGTGATTTGTGCCGTGGGTGCCTACACCGTTCACAACAGTTTGCAGGATGTCGTGTTGATGTTGGTCTTTGGCTTGATGGGTTATGCCTTCAAAAAGCTCAAATACCCGATGGCACCTTTGGTCTTGGCCTTGGTGCTGGGTGACATGGCTGAAACCAGCTTTAGACAGTCCATGCTGATTTCCAAAGGCAGCTT
>SXXD01000264.1 GCA_005789685.1 Burkholderiales bacterium | reverse complement strand
GTCAGGGCGCCCCACCACGCGCCCCTTCAGAGCCGACTCGGTCAGGGCTTTTTGAATGGCCGCAGACAAACCTCCGGCCACAAATTCGGCGTATGCCGCCTCCCTGGCAAAGGGCGTATTGCCCAAGCCCCAATAAAGTGCGTGTGGCGTTACCAGTTTGTCGATATTTTGACCCGCCAGGTGCTTGTAGCTCGACCAACTAAAGTCCTCAGCCGATTCGGCCACCCCAGCCCTGACGGGGTTCAAGTCAATGTAGGCCATGCACGTAAGAAGATAGGCTTCAGAATCAATCAGCGAGGATTTGTAGCGCCCTTCCCAGAGTGTGCCGCTTCTGTTGTGGCGCTTGTTGAAGTAGCGCACATAACTCCGCCCCACCGATTGCATCATCAAAGACATCGCCTCATCGCTGGGCGGCGTGAGCAACATGTGAAAGTGATTGTCGAGCAACACGTAGGCGTTGACAGCCACTTTGTGGCGCTGTGACTCTTCTATCCACAGGCTGTAAAGCATTTTTCGATCGGCCTCGTCCAGCACGATGGGCTGGCGATTGTTACCCCGCTGAATCACATGATGCGGGTAACCTGGAAGGGCTAAACGGGGTTGGCGAGCCATGTCTGAATGCTAACCCGAAAGAAATTAATGTTGATCTGACCCCAATTAAGGGTAACGCGATGCAAGGGATTGCTGAAGGCCGAATTCGGTCAGGAGGGACTGGAGGTGGTCGGCGGCACCTTGTTTGGGGCGACCGGTGTAGTGGGCTAGGATGAGTTCGTTTTTCATGCTGTGTTCCCAGCCGACCAGTTCGGTGACCGTCACGGTATAGCCTTTGGACTCCAAATAAAGGCAGCGCAATACGTTGGTCAGTTGACTGCCTATTTCGCGGGTGTGCAGCGGGTGGCGCCAGAGTTCGGCCAAGGGGGTGCGCGACAAGTTGAGGGCTTTGTTTTGGCGCAATTGAGCGGCCACTTCGGCTTGGCAGCAGGGCACCAAGACCATGGCGCGAGCTTTTTTCAAGAGTCCAAAAGCAATGGCGTCGTCGGTGGCGGTGTTGCAGGCATGCAGCGCCGTCACCACATCGATGTGCGAAGGCATGAGTTCAGACTGCGATGACTCGGCCACCGAGGTGTTCAAAAAGACCATGCGCTGAAAGTCCAATCGCTTTGCCAGTGCGCGTGAGGCTTCGACCAATTCAGAACGCGTTTCGATGCCGTAAATATGACCTTGTGACAACTGCTTGAAAAACAAATCGTAGACGATGAAACCCAAATACGATTTGCCAGCACCATGGTCTGCCAGCGACAAGCCCTTGGGCAGCACGTCGTGATGAGCCGGCTGAGAGACAGACAACTTCAAGGCCTTGGCTGCATCTTCTTCAGACAGCTCTTTTAAAATCTTTTCAATGAACTGAAAAAGATGCAGCACCTGCTTCAATTTGCGGCGTGAGTCTTGATTGAGCTTGCCCTCACGCGTCAGAATGTGCAACTCTTTGAGTAATTCAATAGATTGTCCTGGCCGCAAATCTAAATCCAATGGCTTAGGTTTTGTCGATTTCGAATTAACTGGATTTTTTTTCATCAGACTCATTCTGCGGCAAAGTGGGCCCCACTTCCAAGGCTTTCCATCCCGCCAAACCCAATTGGTTCAGGGCGGCCATATTGACTTCAAAAATAGCTTCCGCCTCAGGAAACGCGGCCACTGCTCGGTCAATGCTGGCCTCCCGAATCAAATGCAAAGTGGGGTAAGGCGATCGGTTGGTGAAATTGGTGATGTCGTTTTCTTCGGTGCCCGCAAATTGGTAGTGCGGATGAAAACTGGCAATTTGAATTTCGCCCTCTAAATCAAGTGCCAACAAACAATCGTCTGCCACATTTAAAAAATCGTTGTAATCGTAAAAATCTTCCAACAAGTTTTGAACCACCAACAAGGTGGTGTCGCGCACAGATGCATCTAGCGCCACGAGATCTTTTAACGCTTGCAGCAAGTCATCGCGCAAAGCTTCCAATGTGACGGCCGAACTGACTGTGCAATGAACTTGGCCCTTCACATAAACCGATTTGGCAAAGGGACATAAATTCAAACCAATGACCGCTTTTTCTAACCAGCGCAAAGTATCTTGCACCATCAGATTTTCTGGCGTAGCTTTCAAAGAGGTGATATCCAAGGACACTGAAAATGTTGTTTGAGATTTCATGAAGCCACGCTTTGTTGACTCAAAGTTCGTGCAATCAACAGGGACAGCAAACCGCCTAGAACACAACACAGCCCAGTCGCTAACCAAGTCCATTGCCAACCACCCACTTGCGACGCCAGCCAAGCCACCAAAGGCGGCCCTGCAAACTGCCCCGCCGCAGAGCCTTGCTGCATCCAACCCACTGTGGTGGACACATTGCGTTCATGCGGCGCCAAGCGAACTGCCAAAAAAAATAAAGTGCCGGGAACCAAGCCGCCACAGGCTGAAAAAAGCAACACGCCTGCATAGCGCAAACCTGGCCAGCTTTGGGTGAAGTCTGCAAACGCCAAAAAAGCGCCAGTCCCCATGGCCAAAAATCCCATGACCAACAACACGCTGGGATGAATACCCTTTTGCAACAAACGTCCTGAAGCCATGTTGCCCGCCATGTTGACGGCTGCAGCAAATGCCGTCAATGAGCCCAAAGTGGCACCCAACAAACCAGCCTGAGTGTAGATAGATGGCAAGAACCCCACCACCGCCAGCCACTGGCCAGAATACATGGCAAAGCAAAGTGCCACCCACCACGGCCCTGGTGCTGAAAGCGTTTCACGCAATCTTTGGGTCCAAGCCACTGCTTGAACTGACGAAGCATTGACAGGCTCAGAACCAGAGGAAGTTAAAAGATCTGAAGGCACCACGCGCCCCAAAACAAAGGCCATGACCCAGGACAAAGCAGCAAACAACAGCCACCAGGTACGCCATCCAAACTCAGGCAGCCACAAAGGGCCCGCTAACAAAGTCAGGGCTGTGCCCGCAGGCATATAAGCCCCCCAATAGCCCAATAACTTTCGCAAATGGTATTCGCTGACCAACTTTCGAATGAGCCCGGGTGCAGGCAACGTAACCGCTAAGAATCCAAAACCTTCAACGGCACGCCACACCATGAGGGAGGTAGCGCTTTCTGAGGCAGCGCCCATGGCACTGGCCACACCCAAAATGACCAAGCCCAACAACATGCTGCGCTTCAAGCCGAAGCCGTCTGCAGACAAACCCACAGCTAGGGCCAAGCTCATACCCGCGAGTTGCACCAAGGACAATAAGAAGCCCGCTTGCATCAAACTCAAGCCCAAAGTTTGACTTAGTTCTGGCAAAGCAGGCGGCAGTTTTCCAATTTGCAATGCAGCCACCACACCAGAAAATATCACGCAGTAGGCAGCCCCTAAAGACAAAGATTTCTGTGAATCCAGGACCGAACTTGTCATGCTAGCAATCGACGACCCGTCAAGCGCTCGTGCTCTCGCGCAGCGTAGCGATCGGTCATGCCCGCAATGTAGTCAGCCACTGCACGTGGCGTTTCTTTGCGTGCAGAAAAATCAGAGGACATTTCTTGGGGTCTGCTAAGGTAAGCAGAAAACAACTCGCGCACGACCACTTGGGCCTGGGTCGTGGTCTCCATCACTTGAGGATGCCGATACAAATGTTTGAACAAAAATGATTTCATGATTTGCACTTGTTCCGCCATAGGCTCCCCAAATGCCACCAAAGGCCCTGCAAGCCTTGCCTGGTCAGCATGCTGAGGGGCGTGCAACAGCAAATTAGCACGCGTGGTGTCAATGACATCGTAGACCTGATCGCTGAGCATGCGGCGAATGGTTTCGTACAACAAGCGTCTTGATTTAGAAGCATCCTCCAAACTTGGATGCTGCTGAAGCGTCAAAATTTTGTAACGTTCAAACAAAGGTACTTCTGACATTTGCGACAAGCATAACAAACCAGAGCGCACCCCATCGTCAATGTCATGCGCGTTGTAAGCAATGGCATCGGCCAAGTTACAAAGTTGCGCTTCCAAACTAGGCTGTGTGCCGTCTAAAAATCTTTTGGCCACACCGCCAGGTTCTTGAGCCTCTATCAACAGCGCATTTCGCCGGGCGCAATGTTTCAAAATACCCTCACGCGTTTCGAAGGTGAGGTTCAAGCCATCAAAATCTGGATAACGTTCTTCCAAATGATCCACAACTCGCAAGCTTTGCAAGTTGTGCTCGAACCCACCAAAGGCTTGCATACATTCATTCAGGGCGTCTTGACCTGCATGACCAAAGGGCGTGTGCCCTAAGTCGTGGGCCAGCGCCACAGCCTCAACCAAATCTTCATTCAGTCCTAATGCGCGGGCAATGGAACGTCCAAGCTGAGCCACCTCTAAAGAATGAGTCAGGCGGGTGCGAAACAAATCACCTTCGTGATTTAAAAAAACCTGCGTT
>SXXD01000051.1 GCA_005789685.1 Burkholderiales bacterium | reverse complement strand
TCGGTGTAAAAAATTTCATTGCCTTGAACCCGAACTTCAAACACGCCGGCCATGGGGGTTTTGGAGATCTCTTCAATTTTTGGCAAGGAAGGCAAGCGCTCGCTCAATATTTTTTTCAAGTTGGCATCTTGGGCCATGGCGAAAGTGCTGGCCACTAGCAAGCAAGTGGTGGTGAAAGCTCTGATCAAGCGCATGCTTTAAATTCCCTAAGGTTCCGAAAGGCGATAAAAATGAAATCAATGCTGCGATGAAGATTTCATGGCTTGTGAGGCCATCCATTTCTTCAAAGGACTCAATTGATTGAAAGTCGACATGCCCCAATTGCGAAGTTTTTGCAGCGGTAGATCGGGTTGTGCAAACAGCATTTGCAAGCCATTGGTCACAAAGCCCATGGCCAACACTTCAGCTTTGCGTGAACGTTCGTAGCGCCGCAGCAATTTGGTATCGCTCAGAGGCCGCCAAAATTCTTTCGCTTGAATGACGCGAGACAAAGCCATGACATCGGCCAGCCCTACATTCAAGCCTTGCCCCGCCAGTGGATGCATGGCGTGTGCAGCGTCTCCGGCCAAGGCAAAAGATGTGGCGCGTTGGCCAGATTCTGAATGGGGCATGCTGCCAGTCCAGCGTGCGGCCTTGGCCAACTGCAAAGGCCATACAGCCCGCTCACTGTTTAATTCAATGCTGCCTGCCACACCTTTGCTGGCCTCTTGTAATTGCGTGCAAAAACTGGCTGCGTCGGTGGTTTTCAATTGTTCGGCGCGGGTGGGCGTGAGTGACCACACCACAGCCCACTCGTGGCTGTCTTCGCCGCCGATGGGCAGGAACGCCAAAATTTCGGGGCCGTGAGCAGTGTGAAACCACTGGCGAGCAATTTGCTGGTGCGCTGCTTGGGTTTGAATGCGGCAAGCCAATGCGTGTTGTTCGTAATGCTTCACATCAAACGCAACACCCAACTCATCGCGAGTTTGACTGGCGCGGCCTTCGCAAATGACAGTCAAGGGCGCCCGCACATTTTCTGCAACTTCTTGAATCAGTGGTTGAAAACCAATCGCCTTGGCCAAATTATTTTCCAAGGTAGACACATCAATCATCCAGTTCAAGGCCTCAACGTTTTGTTGGGCGGCGTTGAATTCCAGATTGCCATCTTGATCGCCTTCAATGTGCATTTTCAAAATGGGGGTGCAGGCAGTGCCTTCTGGCCAGCAACGCAGGTCAGTCAACAATTGTTGAGAGGCCGAATTCAATGAATAGGCTCGAACATCGCTGTGGCCATGGGCTGATTTATGCGCATCCGATAGGTTCACCAATGCCACACGCAAACCTTGTGATGCCAACAGCAAAGACAAGCTGCGCCCGACAATACCCGCGCCCCGAATGCAAACGTCAAATTGAGTGGATGATTGAGACATGAGTCTGATTGTAGAAGCCCTGCAGAAGGCTTGGTTCAAATGGGGGTGTCCCAAGTCAAGGCTACGCCGTATTTCGTTTGCAAAGCTGCGATGTCTTGTGGGGTGTCCATGTCGACTTTGTAGTGGGGGTTAGGTGTGGCCCATTGGTGAACTTGTTGCGGATTGAGTTGACGCCATTCTTTGCCGCCAGGCAAGTCTTTAGAGGACGGGCTGCCTGAAAAAGTGGCCCCCTGTGAGTTTGCCAACAGGTCAGACATGACTTTCTGCGACAACATGACAGGATTACCAGGCTGATTTTCAACCCATGGCTGAAGCATTTGAGTGTCAGTTGGACTGGCTTTGACAGCAGCGATCAGAGCTTGTAAATCGGCCGCATCTAGCAGGGGTTGGTCCGCCAAGGCCACCATCAGCCATTGTGCTTGTAGGCTTTGTGCTTTGGCCAAGCCCAGATGCAAAGAGCTGTTTTGGCCATCCGTGGGCTGTGGGTTCAGAACCTGATGGATTTGCATGGCGGGCCTATGGGGTCCTCGCAAACTTGCATGTGCTCTTGCGCTCAGCGAGGCCTGAATGATGTCTGCCTTGTGCCCCAAGACCAGAACTGTTTCATCGATCCCCGCATTTTCTAGGGCTGTGAGAAGGCGGTTGAGGAGCGTTTGACCATCCCTTTGCAGCAAGCATTTAGGCCGTCCGCCCATTCGAGAAGCGGTGCCAGCAGCCAACACCACCGCCACAATTCGCAGGCGGGGGCAAGGGGGGGTAAGTTGGCAATCCAATGTGCTTTGCAACGTGGCTGAAGACATGGTTTAAATTAGACCACGCAGACCCTTTAAAATCACGGATTCATCGCTGAATCCTAGAAAGTCTTCCATGAGCCTCAAATGCGGCATTGTGGGCCTGCCCAACGTTGGCAAGTCCACCCTTTTCAACGCCCTGACCAAAGCAGGCATTGCAGCCGAAAACTACCCTTTTTGCACCATTGAGCCCAATACAGGCGTGGTGGAAGTGCCAGATGCCCGTCTGCAAGAGCTGGCTGCCATCATCACCCCTGAGCGCATCGTGCCTGCCATTGTGGAGTTTGTCGACATTGCGGGCTTGGTTGCTGGCGCTAGCACCGGCGAGGGCTTGGGCAACAAATTTTTGGCACACATACGCGAAACCGATGCCACCATCAATGTGGTGCGCTGCTTTGAAGACGACAACGTGATTCACGTGGCTGGCCGTGTCGACCCCATCTCGGACATCGAAGTCATTCAAACTGAGTTGTGTCTGGCCGATTTGTCCGCCGTTGAAAAAGGCTTGCACCGCGTGCAAAAAACAGCCCGCTCTGGCG
>SXXD01000263.1 GCA_005789685.1 Burkholderiales bacterium | reverse complement strand
TCGCGGCGTCTGGCATTCAGGCGCGCCAAGTGTGGCTTGGCGCCTTCCACAATGTGCTGCAACATGGACATGAAGCCCACATGCTGGTCGTCTTGCAAACAAATGGTGTCGGGTCCGTCAGTTGCCGTTCGTTCGTCGACCAATGGAAAACTGCCTGGCGGCAACAAGCGCTGCGGTGGTAATTTTTCACAGCCTAGACTGATCACAAACACTTCATTGCCAAAGTTAGGATTGAGGCTGATGTTGCGCAGGGTGCGAATGGGAATGACGGCATCAGGCGCATCGATGGCCACACCACAACCATAAGTGTGCTCAATGCCCACCACATCGTCCACGTTGGGATAAAAAGGCAACAACTCATCTTTGATTTTTTGCACCGCAATTGATACAACCCCCGCCACACATTGAACCGTGGTGGTCACGGCCAAAATGTTGCGCGTTCCCACGGAGCCGTCTGAATTTCGGTAGCCTTCAAAGGTAAAGCCCGTGAGCGGCTCTATGGGAGCGTGTGGCGCGGTGGCCATGGGTAAATTTTGAAAGTCTCTGGCGGCTGGAATGTCGAGCAAGCGTTCATGCACCCAACTGCCAGCTGGAATGTCGACTTTGGCATTGCCAATCTTGACGTTGTAGCGAATAACAGCTTGACCCGCTGCTATGGCACTTAAGGCAACTTTGTGTCCTTGCGGCACAGCATTCAATAAGACCAGGCTGTCTTGGGACAAACCTTTTCGAACTCGATCTCCCAGCTTCAAACCTCCCGCCGTCACCACAATGGCCACGTTGTCTGCAGGGTGCATCACAATGCTTGAATAAATGTCAGGGTTCACGAGATCAATGATAGCGTGTCGTCCTCATAGAATGAAGCAGACTAACCCGAACAAACCCTATGACCACCACCCACCACACCCCTACCGTTGTGAAACTGCAAGTCATTCCCGTCGCAGGCAGGGACAGCATGCTGTTGAACCTCAGCGGCGCTCATGGCCCCTTCTTCACACGCAACATCTTGATCCTGACCGACTCTAGCGGCAACACCGGCATAGGCGAAGTACCGGGTGGTGAGAAAATTCGCAAAACACTGGAAGACGCTTGCCCTTGGGTTGAAGGTCAAAGCATTGGCAACGCCAAGAACTTGCTCAACAGCCTGCAACAAAAATTTGCAGACCGCGATGCCGGTGGTCGTGGCAATCAAACCTTTGACTTGCGCGTGGCCATCCATGCAGTCACGGCCATCGAAAGTGCCTTGCTTGATTTATTGGGTCAGCATTTGGGCGTGCCTGTGGCAGCCTTGCTGGGAGAGGGACAGCAACGCGCTCAAGTTCAGGTCTTGGGCTATTTGTTCTACGTTGCCGATCGGCAAAAAACAGACTTGCCTTACAACGCCGAACCCAATGCCAACAACGACTGGCAGCGTTTGCGACATGAAACTGCTCTGACGCCCGAAGCCATCGTGCGCTTGGCGCAAGCGGCAAAAGACCGCTATGGCTTTCAAGACTTCAAACTTAAAGGCGGCGCTCTGCGCGCTGAGGAAGAAGTCGAAGCCATTGTGGCCTTGCATGAAAAATTCCCAGAAGCGCGCATCACGCTGGACCCCAACGGTGGTTGGTTGCTGAAAGACGCCATTCGTTTGCTGCGCGATCATCGCAACACCATGGCCTATGCCGAAGACCCCTGTGGCGCAGAGGGCGTGTTTTCTGGCCGTGAAGTGATGGCCGAATTCAAACGGGCCACAGGGCTGCCTACGGCTACCAACATGGTGGCCACAGACTGGCGCGAAATGGCGCACAGCATTCAATTGCAGTCGGTCGACATTCCTTTAGCCGACCCCCACTTCTGGACGCTTCAAGGCTCTGTCCGTGTGGCTCAGTTGTGCCAGATGTACGACCTCACTTGGGGCTCACATTCCAACAACCACTTTGATGTTTCTTTGGCCATGTTCACACACTGTGCGGCAGCAGCGCCTGGCAAAGTCACAGCCATAGACACGCATTGGATTTGGCAAGATGGGCAGTACCTCACACAAGAGCCGCTGCAAATCAAGGGCGGCATGATCGATGTCCCCACGGCACCCGGTTTGGGCGTCAAGCTGAACATGGACGCAGTGGAAGCGGCGCACCAACTTTATTTGCAACACGGCTTGGGCGCGCGCAACGATGCCATGGCCATGCAATATTTGATACCTGGCTGGACCTTCAACCCCAAAATGCCAGCCATGGTCAGATAAACGACTCATTTCAAGGAAGCTTGCATGCTGAACCCCAAAGTGTCTCCCCTCGTATTTCCAAGACTTCTGCTCACAGGTGCCGCAGGGCAATTGGGCCGTGAGTTACGTCCGCGCCTCAAGGCCTACTGCGATGTGCTTCGGGTCAGTGATCAAAATGATTTGGGTATGGCGGCAGTTGGCGAAGAAATTCAAACAGCAGATTTGGCCAATGCATCGGACATGCAAACGCTGCTTAAAGATGTCAATGCCGTCGTCCATTTGGGCGGGGTTTCTACAGAGCAACCCTGGGCGCCCATTTTGGCCAGCAACATTGTGGGCATGGTCAACTTGTACGAGGCTGCTAGGCTTCAAGGCACCAAGCGAATTGTGTTTGCCAGTTCCAATCACGTCACGGGTTTTTATCGACAAGACGAAGTGGTCAACACCAAAATGCCAACTAAGCCTGATGGTTTTTACGGCCTGTCCAAGGCCTTTGGCGAAGATCTCGCGGAATTGTATTGGGCGCGTTGGGGCATTGAGACTGTGAGTTTGCGCATTGGCTCTTCTTATGCAGAACCCAAAGACAGACGGATGTTGGCCACCTGGCTAAGCTTTGACGATTTAGAGCGCTTGGTGGTCTCTGCACTGACGGCCCCCATCGTGGGCCACACCATCATCTTTGGCATGTCAGACAATCAAACTTCTTGGTGGGACAACACGCATGCCAAACACATTGGCTACCGCGCGCTTGATTCATCGGATGTTTTTAGACACGAAGTCGAAGCACGACAGCCGCACATTGACAGACATGACAAGGCCGCACTTTTCCAAGGCGGTGATTTTGTCAAAATCGCACCTCACGGCGAATAAGCACTGCCGTGCGCTCATCCTTGTTAAAGCCCGGAAAGACCTCATTGACTGTCAGGAATATTGATAAATATCAACAATATCAATAAGTTATATATTTAGCACTCCCCCCAAGAGAGTGCTAAAATCCGATCCATTAAGGAAAGGAGTTCTGGTATGACAAACCTCGCTGGATCCCTAGACACTGCACTCACCCTGAAGAATCCATGGGCCGTAGTGCCTTCGTTGGGGCACCTCGATGCCTATATTTCTGCGGTCAACCGCATGCCCATGCTCACCCTCGAGCAAGAGCAAGAGTTTGCGCGCAAACTGAAAAACGAAAACGACCTAGAAGCCGCTGGTAAGCTAGTGCTCTCACACTTGCGCGTGGTGGTTTCTGTGGCACGTCAATATTTAGGCTACGGCCTGCCCCATGCCGACCTCATTCAAGAGGGCAACATCGGTTTGATGAAAGCCGTCAAACGCTTCGACCCCGACCAAGGCGTGCGCTTGGTGAGCTACGCCATGCACTGGATCAAGGCCGAAATTCACGAGTACATTTTGAAGAACTGGCGCATGGTGAAGGTGGCCACCACCAAGGCACAGCGCAAATTGTTTTTCAACCTGCGCTCTATGAAGCAAGGCATGAAAGCCGAGGCCGATGAAGCCACTGGCACACACCGTGATACCTTGACTACTTCTCAAATTGACAGCATGGCCAAAGACCTGAACGTCAAACGCGAAGAAGTGATGGAAATGGAAACGCGCATGTCTGGCGGTGATGTGCTGCTAGACCCATCACCCTCAGACGATGGCGAAGTGGCCTATGGCCCTATTGCCTACTTGGCAGATGCTCACCACGAACCCACCGCCATGATCGAAGCACACCAGCGCGACCTGATGGCCAGCGATGGCATTGCCACAGCCCTTGCGTCGCTTGATGAACGCAGCCGCAGAATTGTGGAAGAGCGCTGGCTCAAAGTGAACGACGATGGCTCTGGCGGCTTGACGCTGCACGACTTGGCCGATGAGTTTGGCGTGAGCGCAGAGCGCATTCGCCAAATTGAAGTGGCAGCCATGAAAAAGATGAAATCAGCTTTGATGGAATACGCTGAGGCTTAAATTTCTTTCGTCTTCACCAAGCAAAAGAGGGCTAATGCCCTCTTTTTTTCGTCCGCATTTTGAATGCTTGCAGCTTACTTCAACAACAGCTTGAAATCATCAGCCAGCGCCTGCGCGCCCATGCCATAGCGGTTGAACAATCGCACCCTGCCCTGTGTATCAAAGGTATAGCTGCCCGCAGAGTGGTCCATGGTGTAGCTGGTAGGTGTTTTGCCTTCCACCCGCTTGAAATAAATTTTGAACTCTTTGGCAATGGCCGGCAGTTGCTCTTGCGTAGGCCTTAAGGCTACAAAGCTGGCGTCAAAATTCTCTACATAAGCTTTCAACAATTCGGTGGTGTCGCGCTCAGGGTCAACCGTGACAAAAACAGCTTGGAGTTTGTCGCCGTCAGGGCCTAACAAGCGCTTCACTTCAGCCAACTCTTGCATGGTAGTAGGACACACATCAGGGCATTGGGTATAACCAAAGAACACCACCACCAACTTGCCTGCAAAGTCTTTCAGCTTGCGCACCTGGCTATTTTGATCAGGCAGGTTCAACTCTTTGGCGTAATCGGCACCGGTGATGTCAACGGCTTTGAATGCCGGCTTGGGTTCTGAACAAGCACTCAGCCCCACCAAAGATAACGCCAAAGCACAGGCGCCAAATAACCTAAACCAAGAGGCAGAGAAACGTGTGCTGTTGAACATGAGAATCTTAGCTCGCATTAAAACAAATAGTGATCGACCAACAAGGCCGCAAACAACACACTCAAATGAATGAGTGAAAATTTAAAGGTCTTGCGCGCCAACTCATCAGAGTAATTGCGCCACAGGGCCCAAGCATAGCCAATGAACATGACGCTCAAAATCACAGCCGCAGCAAGGTACAACCAAGAACTCATGCCATATGCAAAGGGCATGAGGCACGAGGCCATGAGCACAATGGTGTAAAGCAAAACTTGAAGACGCGTAAATTCATTGCCGTGGGTCACTGGCAACATGGGCAAGCCCGACTTGCGATAGTCTTCTACACGGTACAAAGCCAGTGCCCAAAAATGCGGCGGTGTCCACAAGAAAATAATCAAGAAAAGAATGAGTGCTTCGGGGCCCACATCGTTTGTCATAGCGGCCCACCCCAGCACGGGTGGCATGGCGCCTGATGCGCCACCGATCACAATATTTTGCGGCGTCAGTGGCTTCAAAATCACGGTGTAAATGATGGCGTAGCCGACAAAGGTGGCAAAGGTGAGCCACATGGTGAGTGGGTTGACTGCATAGTACAAAATAACCGAGCCTACGCTGCACAGCACAGCAGAAAACAACAGGGCTTGCATGTCGCTCAATTGACCCTTAGCCGTGGGACGCCAAGATGTGCGTTTCATTTGAGCATCGATGGTCTTTTCAACCAAGCAATTGAAAGCAGCAGCAGCCCCCGCAACCAACCAAATACCGACGCAAGCAATGAAGCCCAACTGCACTTCTTTCCATGTGGGCACACCCGGCACAGCCAAGACCATGCCAATGAGAGCGCAAAACACTATCAGTTGCACCACCCGCGGTTTCATGAGCGCGTAGTACTGACGCCAGGGTGAGCCAGCTTGCAATTCGGCAGCGGTGCTCATACAGCAGGCCTTCTAAAAAAAGTATTCTCGATCATCTTTGAATTTTGCTTCGGCTCAACATGTAAGTGAGGGTCATCATGAGAGCACCCGCGCCGCCGGTGTGCGCAACAGCTGCTAGCAAGGGCCAATCTAACACGACGTTGGACAAACCTGTGATCAATTGAAGCGTTAACAAAGCAAATAGAACGCGTGTGAGGACAGGCAAAATATTAGCTTTTTTAAACTGCCACAACATGATGGCAGCAAAAGAAAACACGAACAACGCCATGAGCCTGTGCACAAAGTGAATTGAAACCAAGGCTTCCATGGGCAAGTATTGTCCCTTAGAGTCCATGCCTAGGCCACGCCAAATTTCAAAACCTTGGAAGTTCCAAGCTGGCCACCACTGGCCATTGCAATCTGGAAAGCCAGTGCACGCCAGCACGGCGTAATTGGTGCTAACCCATGCGCCCATTGCAATTTGCAGCGTCAGGAAAATAGCAGCAGCCCAAATGAGTTGGCGATGAAATTTGCCAATGGCCTGGCGCTGCGATGCTGGCTTCCAAGCCACTTGTGCGGACAGCAAAACAAGCAAACCAATGCCGCCCAACAAGTGCAAAGTGACAATGGCAGGAGAGAGTTTCAGGGTCACTGTGAGCGCGCCAAAAGCGCCCTGCATGCAAACCCAAAACAAAGTGAGCCATGCCCAAAAGGGTTTGACTTGCCATGCACCGTTAAAAGAAAATTGCCCTTTCCAGCGCTGCCATGTGCTGCTAAGAGCCAAAACCAAAATTAAAAAACCCACCACCATGGCAAAGTAGCGATGAATCATTTCGATCCAAGCTTTGTTGTGCGTTACGGGGCCTGTGGGCATTGCAGTTTGCGCGGCATCTATGTGCGCAACAGCACCGATAGGACTGGCACTGCCATAACAACCCGGCCAATCGGGGCATCCCAAACCAGAATCGGTCAGGCGAGTGAATGAGCCAAATAAAACCAAATCGAAAGTGAGAAACAAAGTAAGCACCGTAATGGCGCGCAATTTGGAATTCACAGGCTGGTGCCGATTGTGATACAAGGTCCACGCCAAGGGCAGGAGTGCAATGAGCACACACATGCCCAGCAATCGCAGGGTTGGTGACAGGTTGTACAAGTCGACTTCGGTCATTGGTTTAACGGCCTGGTGTGTCCCAAAATGCAGAAGCACGCAACAGCTTGTCTAAGTCTTTTTTGGCTTTGGCAGCAGCCGCCAAATCGATGCCAGG
>SXXD01000262.1 GCA_005789685.1 Burkholderiales bacterium | reverse complement strand
TGCGTTTGGGTTGGAAGATTTTTATTCCAGTCACTTTGGTGTGGCTGTTGATTGTGGGCGCGTGGTTGCACTCGCCTTGGAACATTTGGAAATAACCGGGTTAAGACATGTCTACTGTGGCTGTATCCAATTTTTCGCTCAGAGACTTTCTCAAGAGCTTCATGCTGTTTGAGTTGGTCAAAGGCATGGCCTTGACGGGGCGTTATGCTTTCCGTCGCAAGGTCACCCTGCAATTCCCCGAAGAGAAGACACCCTTGTCTCCTCGCTTCAGGGGCTTACACGCTTTGCGCCGCTATGAAAACGGCGAAGAGCGCTGCATTGCTTGCAAATTGTGTGAAGCTGTTTGCCCAGCAATGGCCATCACCATTGAGTCTGAGGTTCGAACTGATGGCTCGCGCAGAACCACGCGTTATGACATCGATTTAACCAAGTGCATCTTCTGCGGTTTCTGCGAAGAAAGCTGCCCAGTCGATTCCATCGTGGAAACATCCATTCTGGAATACCACGGCGAGAAGCGCGGCGATTTGCACTACACCAAAGAAATGCTCTTGGCTGTAGGTGATCGCTATGAAAAAGACATTGCTCAGGCCAGAGCGGCCGATGCCAAGTACCGTTGATCGGTTGATTTACAAAAACTAACAAGCGACAACCCATGGACGTCAAAACTGGTTTCTTTTATCTCTTCTCGGTGGTGCTTCTGTTTGCATCATTCCGAGTCGTGACTGCGCGCAACCCAGTGCATGCTGTGTTGTTTCTCATGCTGGCTTTCTCGCAGGCTTCGGGGCTTTGGTTGCTGCTCCAAGCCGAGTTCTTGGCCATGGTCTTGGTCTTGGTTTACTTGGGTGCCGTGATGGTGCTGTTTTTGTTTGTGGTCATGATGCTTGACCTTAACTTAGACACTTTGCGCCAAGGCTTCTGGAAACACTTTCCATTGGCTGCTTCTTTGGGTGCCCTGATTGCGCTTGAAATGGCGGCTGTGCTGATGAGTGGTTTTAGAACTTCTGAGGCCCCCAAAGTGGCCGCTGCTGTGGGTCAAATTGGGCCGCAAATTTCCAATAGCAAGGCGCTGGGTATCTTGCTTTACACCGAATACCTCATGCCAATTCAAGTGGCGGCGTCTATTTTGTTGGTGGCCATGATTGCAGCCATTGCACTCACGCTGCGTCAACGCAAAGACAGCAAAGCCATCAGCGCTTCCGAGCAAGTGCATGTCCGTGCCAGCGATCGTTTGGTCGTTGTGAAAATGGATGCTGTGAAAGCAGGGGAGGCGCCTAAAGCGCCAGAAGTGCCTGCTGATGCTGATGCCCCCAAGGAGACCAAATCATGACCTTGACACTGGGACACTATTTGTCGTTGGGCGCCATGTTGTTTGCCCTTTCGGTCATCGGTATCTTTTTGAACCGAAAGAATTTGATTGTGTTGTTGATGGCCATTGAACTGATGCTCTTGGCTGTCAATATGAATTTTGTGGCGTTTTCTTACTACTTGGGTGACATGCACGGACAAGTTTTCGTGTTCTTCATCTTGACAGTGGCAGCCGCCGAGTCCGCCATCGGTTTGGCCATTTTGGTGCTTTTGTTCCGCAACATGAACAGCATCAATGTGGATGAACTAGATTCGCTCAAGGGTTAAGAGGTTAAAACAACATGAGCCAAACCCTCAACGCAACGACGCTGCTTGCAGTGCCTATGGCCCCCTTGGTGGGCGCTTTATTGGCGGGCATTTTAGGTACACAATTTGGTGGCAACTGGATCGGTCGCCGCCTCACACACACGCTCACTATATTGGGCGTGCTCATTGCATTCATTTTGTCAGCCTCTACTTTGAAGAGTGTGGCCATCGATGGCGCGCGCTTCAACGAAACTCTTTACACCTGGATGACTGTGGGCGACCTCAAAATGGAGGTGGGTTTCATGGTCGATGGCCTGACCGCCATGATGATGTGCGTCGTCACCTTTGTGTCGCTCATGGTTCACATCTACACCATTGGCTACATGGATGAAGACGAAGGCTACAACCGGTTCTTTGCCTACATCTCTTTGTTCACTTTCTCTATGCTGATGCTTGTGATGAGCAACAACATGTTGCAGTTGTTTTTTGGCTGGGAAGCTGTAGGCTTGGTGTCTTACTTGCTCATCGGTTTTTGGTACAACAAACCCACCGCCATTTTTGCCAACATGAAAGCCTTCTTGGTGAATCGAGTGGGCGACTTTGGCTTTATCTTGGGCATTGGCCTCATTGCCGCCTACACGGGCACCCTGAATTACACAGAAGCATTTGCCCAGGCTGCCGACCTCAGTGCCCTCACATTGCCTGGCACTTCGTGGATGTTGATCACGGTCATATGTATTTGCTTGTTCATTGGCGCCATGGGCAAGTCAGCTCAGTTTCCTTTGCATGTGTGGCTGCCAGACTCCATGGAAGGCCCCACACCCATTTCAGCTTTGATCCACGCAGCCACCATGGTCACTGCAGGTATTTTCATGGTGGCACGCATGTCACCTTTGTTCGAGTTGTCTGAAACTGCCTTGAATTTCATCATGATCATTGGAGCCATCACTGCCTTGTTCATGGGTTTCTTGGGCATCATCCAAAACGACATCAAGCGAGTGGTGGCGTATTCCACCTTGTCGCAATTGGGCTACATGACCGTGGCACTGGGCGCATCAGCCTACTCTGTGGCTGTGTTCCACCTCATGACCCACGCCTTCTTCAAAGCCCTGCTGTTCTTAGGTGCCGGCTCGGTCATTATGGGCCTGCACCACAACCAAGACATTCGTTACATGGGCGCCGTGCGCAAGTACATGCCCATCACTTGGATCACTTCCTTGCTGGGTTCTTTGGCTTTAATCGGTACGCCTTTCTTCTCAGGTTTTTACTCCAAAGACAGCATCATTGAAGCAGTGCACGAAAGCCACTTGGCGGCTGCTGGCTTTGCCAACTTTGCAGTGTTGGCTGGCGTATTTGTCACGGCCTTCTATTCTTTCCGCATGTACTTCTTGGTGTTCCATGGCAAAGAGCGCTACGACCAGAACCCCGATGCACACCATGGCGATCACCACGAAGACCACGAAAGCCACAGTCCTCACGAATCGCCTTGGGTGGTTACTGTGCCTCTGATTTTGTTGGCCATTCCTTCGGTGGTCATTGGTTTCATGACCATCCAACCCATGCTGTTTGGCGAGTTCTTCAAAGATGCCATCTTCATAGATGCTGAAAAGCATGCGGGCATGAAAACATTGGCAGATGCCTTCCATGGCCCTGTGGCCATGGCTTTGCACGCAGTCAGCACAGCACCGTTTTGGCTTGCCTTGGCGGGTGTGGTGGTGGCTTGGTACATGTACTTGATCAACCCTGCCGTGCCTGCTGCCATTGGTCGTGCCTTGCGTCCCTTGGTGGTGGTGCTTGAGAACAAGTACTACATGGACTGGATCAATGAAAACATTTTGGCGCGCGGCGCACGTGCCTTGGGCAATGGTCTGTGGAAAGTCGGTGATCGCACCTTGATCGACGGCTTGCTTGTGAATGGCTCCTGGAAGTTGGTGGGCATGGTCTCTAACTGGACACGCAAGTTGCAAACGGGTTATCTGTACCACTACGCCTTGGTCATGATCTTGGGTATCTTCTTGCTCATGACGTACTTCGTCTGGCTCAACAAATAAGGATTTACAAAATGGGAATGTTGAGCCTTGCCATTTGGACGCCTATTGCGTTCGGCATTGTTTTGTTGGCCTTGGGCCGTGATGAACAAGCGCAAACTGTGCGCTGGTTGGCGCTGGTCGGCGCCATTGTTAGTTTCTTGGCCACGCTGCCTTTGTATGCAGGTTTCAAACTCGATACCGCTGACATGCAGTTTGTCGAAAAAGCCTCTTGGATTGAACGTTTCAATGTGAACTACCACTTGGGTGTTGACGGCATCTCTCTGTGGCTCGTCATTCTGACGGCCTTCATCAATGTGGTTGTGATCATTGCGGGTTGGGAAGTCATTACACGCAAAGTCAACCAATACATGGCCGCTTTCTTAATCCTGTCTGGGTTGATGATTGGCGTGTTCTCAGCCTTAGACGGCTTGTTGTTCTATGTGTTCTTTGAGGCCACGCTAATTCCCATGTATTTGATCATTGGTATATGGGGTGGCCCCAACAAGATTTATGCAGCCTTCAAGTTTTTCTTGTACACCTTGTTGGGCTCTCTCCTGACTTTGATAGCTTTGATCTTCTTGTACATCCAATCGGGTGGTAGTTTTGACATTGCAACTTGGCATGAACTGCCTTTGTCTGCCACAGCACAAAACTTTTTGTTCTTTGCATTCTTTGCGGCCTTTGCGGTCAAGGTGCCAATGTGGCCCGTTCATACTTGGTTGCCTGACGTGCACGTTGAAGCGCCTACAGGCGGCTCTGCTGTGCTGGCGGCCATCATGTTGAAGCTGGGTGCCTACGGTTTCTTGCGTTTTTCTATGCCCATTGCACCCGATGCAGCGCACGAATGGGGCACCTTCATGATTGTGTTGTCCTTGGTGGCCGTGATCTATGTGGGCTTGGTGGCCATGGTGCAGCAAGACATGAAAAAACTGGTGGCGTATTCATCCGTTGCGCACATGGGTTTCGTGACCTTGGGCTTCTTTATCTTCAGCCCGCTTGGCGTGTCGGGTGGCTTGGTGCAAATGATTGCGCATGGTTTTGTGTCGGCGGGCATGTTCTTGTCAATTGGTGTTCTCTATGACCGTGTTCACTCCCGAGAAATTTCAAGCTACGGCGGTGTGGTCAACACCATGCCCAAGTTTGCAGCTTTCGCATTGCTGTTCGCCATGGCCAACTGCGGTTTGCCAGGCACGGCAGGATTTGTGGGTGAGTGGATGGTCATTTTGGGCGCTGTCAAATTCGACTTCGTGGTGGGCATGTTGGCCGCCTCAGCCTTGATCTTTGGCGCTGCGTACACCCTTTGGATGTTTAAGCGCGTTTACTTAGGCCCTGTCACCAACGACGATGTGAAAGAACTCACCGACATCAATGCACGAGAGTTCACAGTCATGGCCTTGCTGGCCATTGCGGTGCTTTACATGGGCTTGTACCCTAAACCCTTCACCGATGTGATGGAAGTCTCTGTGGCCAATTTGTTGGAGCATGTCGCTGCTTCCAAATTACCTTGATCGCTTGTGGTCAGCTGAAACTTTAAGATAGAGAGAATAGACATGATTGACTCAACCAGCTGGATGACGGTTTACCCGGAAATCGTGTTGCTGGTCATGGCCTGCGTCATTGCGCTGGTAGACCTGCTGGTCACAAGCCCTAAGCGCACTGTGACTTATGTTTTAAGTTTGGTGTCTCTTGGCGGCGTGGCGCTGCTGCATGCCTTCTACGCCGATTCAGGTCACACGCTTTATGGCTTTGGTCGTTTGGTGGTCAGTGACCCTATGGGCCATTGGCTCAAGTGTTTCGCCACCATCGCCGTCATGGTGACCTTGGTGTATGCACGTCCTTACGCCGCCGATCGTGACATGTTGCGCGGGGGCGAAATTTTCAGCTTGTCTGTGTTTGCATTGCTGGGCATGAGTGTCATGATTTCAGGCCAAAACTTTTTGGTTTTGTATTTGGGACTTGAGCTGCTCACTTTGTCAAGCTATGCCCTGGTGGCCTTGCGCCGCGACAACGCACAGGCCACTGAGGCGGCCATGAAGTACTTTGTCCTGGGCGCCATGGCTTCTGGTTTCTTGTTGTATGGCATGTCAATGCTTTATGGTGCGACAGGTTCTTTGGACTTGGCGACTGTTTTCAAAGTCATTGCCAGCGGCCAAGTCAAACACCAAGTGTTGGTGTTTGGTTTGGTGTTTGTGGTGTCTGGTTTGGCTTTCAAGCTGGGTGTGGTGCCTTTCCACATGTGGGTGCCCGATGTTTACCAAGGTGCCCCAACAGCGGCTACCCTCATGATTGCGGGGGCGCCTAAGTTCGCGGCATTTGCCATCATCATTCGTTTGTTGGTAGAGGGCTTGTTGCCGATGGCCATCGATTGGCAGCAAATGTTGGCCCTCTTGGCCATTGCCTCATTGTTGGTTGGTAACTTAGCGGCCATTGCACAAACCAACC
>SXXD01000261.1 GCA_005789685.1 Burkholderiales bacterium | reverse complement strand
CGCAGACGATGTGGTGGGCACGGCTTTTGGCCAAACAAAAGGCAATGCTTTTCAATGGCAATACACCTTGGCCTTGCCTGTAGACGGCTCGGTTTGGCATGTTCAATTTGACGATTGGATGTATTTGATGGACGACCGAGTCATGTTGAACAAGGCTGTCATGAGCAAGTTGGGTGTGACTTTGGGCGAAGTCACTTTGTCATTCACTCGGCGCGAGCCCGTCGCCGCTGGCGCTACTGGAGTCAAACCATGAGCCTTCAGGCTGCCAAAATGACACCGCCTGTCGACAGCACAGCGCCGCCAGTTGCAAGCGCCAAGCGCCGATGGGGCGCTCCGATGAACCAGCCCATTCAGAATTGGCAAGGTCGCCGCGTTTGGTTGGTTGGTGCTTCTAGCGGTATTGGTTTGGCTTGTGCCAAAGCCATGCAGGCCGCTGGTGCGCACGTCATTGTTTCGGCGCGCGATTTAGGCACCTTGTCCGAGTGGGCCGCAGTCTGCAAGGCCAAGGGCTTGCCCGTAGCGCTAATGTCACTGGACGTGACCGATGCCTTGCAAGTGAAGTATGTTGCGCGGCAAGTCGCGGCAGGCGGGTCTTTAGACTTGGTGCTGTATTGCGCCGGGCACTACCGCGCTCAACGCGCAACAGCGTTTGACTTGAATGACATGCTCAGGCACCAAGATGTGAATTACAACGGCTTGCTGCGGGTTTTAGACGCTGTGCTGCCCGTTTTTTTGCAGCAAGCCCACGGCCACATCAGTTTGGTGAGCAGCGTGGCGGGCTGGCGTGGTTTGCCCAATGGCTTGGCATATGGACCCACCAAGGCAGCCATGACCCACCTGGCCGAAACCTTGTACATGGATTTGCAAGACAAAGGCATTGGGGTGAGTGTGATCAACCCAGGTTTTGTGGCCACCCCCTTGACGGCACAAAACAACTTTCAAATGCCCGCGCTGATTTCGCCAGAAGAGGCTGCGAAAGCCATGTTGGCAGGTTGGGCAGAAGGCTTGTTTGACATTCATTTTCCCAAGCGATTTACAAGTTGGTTGAAGCTCATGCGCTTGCTGCCCTATCGCGTTTACTTTGCCTTGGTTCGACGGTTTACCGGACTTTGATCATGAACCAGCGCGAAACATTTGCACACATCGCCCGGTTCTTTGAGGCGCTCCATCCGCAGAGTCTGGCGCAACTGAAAAACCTTTACAGCCCATGTGCGCAGTTCAAAGACCCCTTCAACCAAGTGCAGGGGATTGAAGCGATTGAGCAGGTTTTTCTGCACATGTACGCGTCCCTTGAGAACCCGCGCTTTGTGATCACCGCGCAGGTGGTCGATGGCCATCAAGCTTTTATGACCTGGGATTTCAAGTTTCGATTCAAACGGTTTGACACCATCACAGAACAAGTGGTGAAGGGCACCACGCACTTGGTCTTGGATGATCAATTGCGCATCACCATGCACCGAGATTATTGGGACGCCGCCGAGGAGCTTTACGAAAAGCTACCTTGGGTGGGCGGCTTGATGCGCTGGCTTAAAAAGCGCGCCAACAGCAGCTGATTACTTGGGCAGGCTTTCAATGAAGCTTTGACGTTGCATGAGTTTTTCGTGCAGCTTTTCAAGGTTGGGGTACATGCTTCGCCACTGAATGTTGGAGAAACGGAAGTCCAAATAACCCAGCGCACAACCCACCGCAATGTCTGACAAACTAAGGTGTGCGCCTGAGCAGTAGGGCTTTTCTGCCAAGCCTTGCGACATGGCGCGCAGGGACTTGTTTATTTTGTCAAGCTGTCGATCGATCCATGGCTGACTGCGCTGCTCTGGGGGGCGGTGTGCCCATGCGGCTTCCATGCGTGCCAATATGGCGGCATCAAGCAGTCCATCGGCCAAAGCCTCCCACGTTTTCACTTCTGCGCGTTCACGGCCATGGCTTGGAATTAGCTTACCCACAGGAGACAGCGTATCCAGATATTCCACAATGACGCGAGAGTCAAAAACAGCCTCACCGCCCTCAAGTACCAAACAAGGCACCTTGCCTAGCGGGTTGGAGGCGTGAATGGTGGTCGTGGCTGACCAAACATCTTCGGCCACCATGCGGTACTCCAATTTTTTTTCTGCCATCACGATGCAGACTTTGCGGACATAGGGGCTGGTAGGTGAACCGATTAATTTCATGGTTTGATTTTGTCAAATAAAGTCAAAAAACAGGGCTTTGAGTGACGCATTCTAGAGGAATCCAAAGGGGGTTACCTTGTAAGGGCTAGAACTTACAATGGGGGTATGACTTCATCTTCTATCTCCGCCCTTTCTCCGTTGGACGGTCGTTACGCCAACAAACTCAATGCCTTGCGACCTCTCATGAGCGAGCAGGGCTACATGCATCGCCGTGTGCAAGTCGAGATTGCATGGTTCATGGCCATGTCGGATGCGGGATTTACAGAGTTCAAACCCCTGTCTTTGGGGGCAAGGCGCTATTTGACCGGTTTGGTCACGCACTTTTCTGAGCAAGATGCCTTGGCCATCAAGGACATTGAGAAGACCACCAACCATGATGTGAAAGCAGTTGAGTATTGGCTCAAATCCAAATTCAAAGACCGTCCCGAGTTAGAGCAGGCTTCAGAGTTTGTGCACTTTGCATGTACCAGCGAAGACATCAACAACACCAGCCATGCCTTGCAACTCAAGGGCGCCAGGCACCAAGTTATTTTGCCTGCGCTCGAAGAAATCATTGCACAGTTGCG
>SXXD01000050.1 GCA_005789685.1 Burkholderiales bacterium | reverse complement strand
CATTCAAGCACTGAATCAGCCAAAAACTCATTCAATCCAATGCGTGAAGGTACTGGCGTCGACGCGCGTGGTCTTGAAAGTATTCACCAGTGCAGCCTCATCGGCGTAGCCCAATGACATGCCGCAGACCATCATTTCGTTTTCACCCGCACCCACATGTTTGTAAATGATTTTTGAAAAATTATTCCACGCGGCTTGCGGGCACGTGTGCAGGCCGCGTGCTCTGGCTGCCACCATCAGACTTTGCAAGAACATGCCGTAATCGAGCAAACTGCCACGGCCCATAACTTTGTCGAGGGTGAAGATCAGGCCCACAGGTGCCCCAAAAAATCGGAAGTTTTGTTGGCTCTGCAAATGCATTTTTTCTTTGTCGCCCTTGCCTATTCCCAGCACACCGTACAAACCAAAGCCACACTCACGGCGTCTGTCGATATAGGGGCTCACCCACTTGCTTGGGTAGTAATCGTATTCTTCTGCATGCTCAGCGGCCAATGCAGGATTGGCAGCCATGGCATTGTGCGCTTCACAAACTTCGCTCACCAATCTGTCTTTGGCGGCGCCCCGCAATACATAAACTTTCCAGGGCTGCGTGTTAGTGCCACTGGGTGAACGTGCTGCAACTTGCAACAAATCATCCAACACAGCCTTCTCGACAGGCTTGTTCAAATAGGCTCGCGTAGAAAATCGGCTCAAGATCGCCGCATCGACGCTGCCAGGGTCAGAAACGACCGTGCTCACCTGGGTTGTAGTTAGTTCTTTCATGAGAGTGCCCCCAATACTTTGATAAATGATTCAGACAAGGCCTGCGGCCTGCGAGTTTGTTTGCTGACATAGACATGGACAAAGTGCCCGCGTGCCGCAGTCAGCGGCGCATCTTTTGCAAACAAGCCTACTTCATATTTCACACTGGATGTGCCGCGATGCGCCACCCTGATGCCAGCCTCGATGGTCTGGGGAAATGCCAGTGGTGCAAAATAATTGCATTGCGTTTCTACCACCAAGCCAATGGTTTCACCTTGGTGAATGTCCAACACACCCTGCTCAATCAGGTGCGCATTGACAGCCGTGTCAAACCAACTGTAGTAAACAACATTGTTCACATGGCCATACACGTCGTTGTCCATCCACCGGGTAGTGATGGGGCGAAAAGCGCGGTAGTCACTTCGGGGCTTCGGTTGCGGTTTGGTACTGTCCATTTTGGAATTGTGTAATGCTTTGTCAGAAGCCTCGATTTTGCCAGTGAAGCCAGTGCAAATGCGCCAAGCGCCATGTGTTCATTTGCACCGCCACGGTAGTCTCTAAGTCATGGCCATAGCCACCCCCCATGCAAATGATCATGGGTATTTTTTTAGCTTGAGCCCAATCAAACACCCTTTGATCTCTGGCCGCCATGCCCGCCTCCGTCAGTTTGAGCCTGCCAAGCCGGTCTCCCTCATGGGCGTCTGCACCTGCCAAATAGATTAAAAATTCGGGCGAAAAGCGACTGGATGCCTGCTCAAGGGCTTGATCTAAAGCTTCTAAGTAAGCTGGGTCTGAACAACCATCTGGTAAACCCACATCCAGGTCGCTGTTGACTTTTCTGAATGGAAAGTTCTTTTCGCCATGCAAAGACAAGGTAAAAACACTGGCATCTGAGGCGAAGATACTCGCTGTGCCATTGCCTTGGTGGACATCCAAATCGACCACCATGACTTTGAGAGTCTGTTTTGAAACCCGAAAATGCTCCATCTGGAGCACCCTGGCCGCAACGGCAATGTCGTTGAAAACACAAAATCCACCCCCTTGCGCCGCACTGGCATGGTGTGTGCCACCAGCCAAGTTGCCCGCAATGCCCTCTTTCATGGCCACCCTGGCTGCGGCCACAGAAGCGCCCACCGATCGCAGTGACCGCTCTGCCATGGCCGGCGTCCAAGGAAATCCAATCTCCCTCTGGGCTTGCGGGCTCAGACTTCCCGATTTAACAGCCTGAACGTATTCAGGGGAATGCGCCAAGGCCAACTCGCCGTCCGAGGCGGCAGGCGCCTCCAGCATTTGCACCTCTTGAATGGCAGCGGCCATTTTGTTGCGCAGCATGCTGTACTTGGCCATGGGAAAGCGATGCCCCTCTGGCAAAGGCAAAACAAAGTGGTCGGAGTAGAAAGCTTTCATGGCTGAATTGTGACCTTTTCACATGAATTCAATTTCTAGAACGCCGACTCTAAAATGCTGCATCGCAACAAAAATCCCTTGTAATTGGCTTCAAGGCCCCTAAAATCCAATCCATGCTGCACTGCAACAAGATTTTAGGCCAAGCGACAAGCAAAGCCGGTTCAGAGCAGTCCCTTGAAACTTTCAGACTTTTAACTTTTTAAATTAACGGAGAAATCATGATGACTACAGAACAAATCGTTGCTTCACACAAAGCCAATGTCGAAACCCTTTTCGGTTTGACATCCAAAGCCTTCGAAGGCATGGAAAAATTGGTCGAGTTGAACTTGACAGCCACTAAAGCTGCCTTGAGCGAGTCAGCTCACAGCACCAAAGCTGCATTGAGCGTGAAAGACGCCCAAGAATTGATGGCTTTGCAAGCCAATTTGTTCCAGCCCTTGGCTGAGAAAACAGCTGCTTACAGCCGTCACCTCTATGACATCGCTTCTGGCACTTCCAACGAATTCACAAAAGCTTTGGAAGCCCAAACAGCTGCTGCGCAAAAGCAGTTCGCTAACCTGGTTGACTCTACAACTTCAAACGCTCCTGCTGGCTCTGAGACAGCAGTTGCCATGATGAAAAGTGCCGTGAACGCCGCTAACAATGCTTACGAATCAGTTCAAAAAGCTGTGAAGCAAGCCACCGACATGGCTGAAGCCAACATGGCTGCTGTGACCAACACAGCTGTTGCAACTGCTAAGACAGCTGCTAAAAAGCGTTAATCAACGTCCTCTGAAAAAGGCCCGAGTCGCTCTGGCCTTTCTCTGACAAAAAAGCCGGTTTTAAACCGGCTTTTTTGTTTCTGACTTTCCTGCAATTTCATGGCTTATTAGCATAGCCACTCAAGACTTGTTTTAGCTTTGGCATGGCTTTGAGCATCGCCTCCCTACCCGCTTCGATGGACTTGCGCCTGGCCGCAAAGTCAGCGCTCTTCACACCCATCAGCGCCGGCTTGACCACCACATCGGCATCTTTCAACAAAACGGTGTTCAAGCTTTTGCCCATGATGTTGAAGGTTTGCATCAATATTTGAAACGTATCCGATGCAGGGCTGCCTTCGGGGTCAGTGGAAATATCAACGGCAATGATCACATTGGCACCCATTTCACGCGCCTGCCGTACTGGAACCGGTGAAACCAAGCCGCCATCCACATACTCTCTGGTGCCAATTTTGACCGGTTGAAATACAGCTGGCACTGCGCTAGAGGCCCTCACAGCTGATCCGGTGTTGCCTCTTTGAAACAGCATGGGTTCGCCGTTGTGCAGGTCAGTTGCCACAATGCCCAAGGGTATTTTCATTTGCTCAATCAAGCGGCCTCCCACTTGTGTGTTCACGTAGCGCGCCAAGGCTTCGCCTCTTAAAGCGCCCCGATTCAGAATGGGCATCATCCAATCTGTAATTTCCGCTTCTTCCATGGTCTCGGCCACACGCCTGAGTTGAGCGCTGTTTTTGCCACTGGCATACAAAGCGGCAACCAAACTGCCAGCGGACGTACCGACAACCAAGTCGGGTTGAATGCCAGCCTCCTCCAAAACTTGTATCACGCCTACATGTGCAAATCCTCGCGCAGCACCGCTTCCCAAAGCCAAACCCAAATTCAAAACTTTCAGAGGTACAACAGGTTCAATCAAGATGGGGACGGCAGACGTTGTGCCTGTCGAAGTTGACTCAATAGCACCAGGCGTTTTGACAACATTTGCATCTGGCGCTTTGACACTGGCACAGCCTGTCAAAACAAGTACACCGATCAAACTCATGCGGCACGCAATGAGCTTGAGGACATCTGGCCAAACAGGAATTGGCCCTGAGGCCCATAACTTCACTTGCATAATGTCGAATCTAATTTGAAATGCATTGGTTTTAATGGAACACCTTCAACAAACAACTTTGCCGAGATGGCCAAAGGGGTTCATTGCGATGGGCGCCTTCATGGCAGCCCTGTCGGTCATTGCGTCAGCTTACGCTTCGCATGGCAACAGTTTAATCGGCAGTTCACCCGCCATGGTCCAAGCCAGCTTGAACTTGCTGCAATTTCACTCAATTGGCCTTATTTTGGTGGGCATCTTGGGACAATCTAGGCCGAGCGAAAAACGCCTGCTGGCAGCCGGCGTTCTGTTCTTGCTAGGTTGTTTGATGTTTTCGATCAACATTCTGATGCGCGCATGGTATGACGTCCAAACTTTCAGAAGCTTGGTGCCATGGGGTGGGACCTGTTTCATCCTAGGATGGCTGGCGTTTGCCTTGGCCTACGTGCGCAAGAGCCCGCAACTTAAGCCGCCACCGGCGTCCGAATCAGGTGATCAAACGCACTGAGTGCCGCCTTGGCACCGTCTCCGGCTGCAATCACAATTTGTTTAAATGGCACGGTGGTGCAATCGCCTGCGGCAAATACGCCAGGCACATTGGTGTGGCCTTTGGCATCGACCACAATTTCACCAAACTTGGACAGCTCTAAGGTGTCTTTCAAGAACTCTGTGTTAGGAATCAAGCCAATTTGAACAAACACGCCTTCCAATGCAATGTGCTGCTCTTGGCCGGTCACACGATCCTTAAAGCCAATACCATTGACCACACTGCCGTCACCTGTAATTTCGGTGGTCTGAGCGTTGGTGTGAACCGTCACGTTGGGCAGGCTTTTCAGCTTGTTGACCAACACGGCATCGGCTTTGAGCTGGTCGGCAAATTCAATCACGGTGACATGCGCCACGATGCCTGCCAAATCGATGGCAGCTTCAATGCCAGAATTGCCGCCGCCGATCACAGCGGTGCGCTTGCCTTTGAACAAGGGACCATCGCAATGCGGGCAATAGGCCACGCCTTTGTTTTTGTATTCTTGCTCGCCGGGCACATTGACATTGCGCCATCTGGCTCCGGTTGACAAAATAACCGTGCGGGCTTTCAAGACACCACCGTTTTCCATTTGCACTTGAATCAGACCGCCCTCTTCTTCAGCCGGAATAATTTTTGCCGCGCGCTGCAAATTCATGATGTCAGCACCATAGTGACGCACTTGGGCTTCCATGTCTGCGCCAAATTTAGGACCATCAGTTGCCAAAACAGAAATGTAGTTTTCAATGGCCATGGTGTCGTTCACCTGACCGCCAAAACGTTCTGCTGCCACACCCACGCGAATGCCTTTGCGTGCGGCATAGACGGCGGCTGCAGCGCCAGCCGGACCACCGCCCACAATCAGCACATCGAAGTTTTCTTTGGCATTGATTTTGGCAGCTTCGCGGTCGGCAGACCCCGTGTCAATTTTGACCACAATTTCTTCCACTAACATGCGGCCTGAACCAAACACCTTGCCATTTAAAAATACCATGGGTACGGCCATGATTTCGCGCTTAGTCACTTCTTGCTGGAAGGCGCCGCCTTCAATGACCACGGTCTTGACTTTGGGATTGAAAATGGCCATGAGCGATAAAGCCTGAACCACGTCAGGGCAGTTATGACATGACATGGACATGTAGACCTCAAAGTTGAACTCGCCGTCAAGCGCACTGATGGCGTCGAGCACGTCTTGCTCTACTTTGGGGGGATGGCCACCCGTCCACAACAAGGCCAAGACCAAGGATGTGAACTCATGGCCCAGTGGCAAGCCTGCAAATCGAACGCCTTGCGTTTCACCTTCGCGGACCACCACAAAAGAAGGCGTGCGCGCATCTGTACCCGATGTGTCCAAGCTCACTTTGTCTGACAAACCCACAATGGTCTCTAAAAGGTTGCGCATCTCAACGCCGGTCTCGCTGTCGTCCAATGTGGCGATCAAGCAGATTGGGTTTCTCAGCATACCCAAGTAGGTTTGCAATTGCGATTTGAGGGTGTCTTCTAACATGGTATTTTTTTCCAGATGCAATTTCAAATTCAAGTCGATGCGCTGCACAGGCTTGCGCTCAACGCCCTGAGATTCAGGGCGTTGAACTTTTCAGTGATGTGTCCGAATTTAGATCTTTCCGACCAAGTCGAGTGAAGGTGTCAAAGTCTTAGCGCCTTCTTTCCACTTAGCAGGGCAAACTTGACCAGGGTTGGCTGCTGTGTACTGTGCGGCAGTCAACTTGCGAAGTGTTTCAGAAACGTCACGGGCGATCTCGTTGGAGTGCACTTCCATGGTCTTGATCGTGCCTTCTGGGTTGATGATGAAGGTACCGCGCAAAGCCAAGCCTTCTTCAGCAATGTGAACGCCAAACGCGTTGGTGAGGGTGTGTGTCGGATCGCCCACCAATGGGAACTTGGCTTTGCCCACTGCGGGTGAAGTCTCGTGCCACACTTTGTGTGAAAAGTGGGTATCGGTGGTCACGATGTACACCTCGGCACCGGCCTTTTGGAAGGCTGGGTAGTTGTCTGCAGCGTCTTCAATTTCTGTAGGGCAGTTGAAAGTAAAAGCGGCTGGCATGAAAATCAAAACTGACCACTTGCCTTTGAGGCTGGCGTCTGAAACTTCAATGAACTTGCCGTTGTGGAAAGCTTGGGTTTTGAAGGGCTGAACTTGCGTGTTGATAAGTTTCATGGTGTTACCTTGAGGATGGTTTTAAAAAAATATTGAATGAGAAAACTCATTGAAGCCTATCGTAAACCCTAATAGTGGCAACCCTGATTGGGATTACTTATGAGTGCGATAGTTTTCATTTGGATCCCCCATGCATAATTGACGTTAACGTAACGTCAATTCATCAAGGGGAATTCATGGACATCCAAGGCAAGGTTTTCATTGTGACGGGCGGTGCATCGGGTCTGGGCGAAGGCACAGCACGCATGTTGGCGGCCCATGGCGGCACAGTGGTCATTGCAGACATGCAATCTGAAAAAGGCGAGGCCATCGCCAAAGAATTAGGCGGTGCTTTCGTCAAGTGCGACGTTAGCAACGAAGCCGACGGTCAAGCTGTGGTTGCCAAGGCTGTGTCGCTTGGCAAATTGGTGGGCTTAGTAAATTGTGCCGGCATTGCCCCTGCCGAAAAAACAGTGGGTAAAAATGGCGCGCATTCACTGGCGGTATTTAGCAAAACCATTACCGTCAATTTGATTGGCAGCTTCAACATGATTCGCTTGGCCTCTGAGGCCATGTGCAAGAACGAGCCCGAAGCCACAGGCGAACGCGGTGTGATGATTTCCACGGCCTCAGTGGCGGCCTATGATGGTCAAATTGGGCAGGCGGCTTACTCAGCGTCTAAAGGCGGCGTGGTGGGCATGACCTTGCCCATTGCGCGCGATTTAGCACGCAACGGTATTCGCAACATGACCATTGCGCCTGGCATTTTCGGCACGCCCATGGTGTTTGGTATGCCACAAGAAGTACAAGACGCATTGGCAGCGGCTGTCCCCTTCCCTAGCCGTCTAGGAACACCCCATGATTACGCCAAGTTGGTGAAACACATTTTGGAAAATGACATGCTCAATGGTGAAGTGATTCGTTTGGATGGTGCCATTCGATTGGCCCCCAAGTAAGCACTCCGATCAATACGTTTGACCCAACTGGCCCAAGATGGCTGGATTTTCCAAGGTGCTGATGTCTTGCGTAATTTCCTCGCCTTTGGCCAAGCTGCGCAGCAAACGGCGCATGATTTTGCCTGAACGTGTTTTGGGCAAGTTCTCGCCAAAGCGAATGTCTTTGGGCTTGGCAATCGGACCAATTTCTTTGGCAATGTGATCGCGCAACTGTTTGGCAATGGCCTTGCCTTCGTCGCCTGTGGGTAAGGGGCGCTTCAGCACCACAAACGCACAAATGGCTTCGCCGGTGGTTTCATCGGGACGCCCCACCACAGCGGCTTCCGCCACCAGCTCGGTGCAACTGACCAAAGCCGATTCAATTTCCATGGTGCCCATGCGGTGACCCGACACGTTCAGCACATCATCAATACGACCTGTGATGGTGAAGTATCCAGATTCAGCATCGCGAATGGCACCGTCGCCGGCCAAGTAATACTTACCTTGGAAATCGGCTGGGTAGTAGCTCTTCACAAAGCGTTCTGGGTCACCCCAGATGGTTCGAATCATGGAAGGCCAAGGGCGCTTAACCACCAAGATACCGCCTTGGCCGTTGGGCATGTCTTTGCCTGTTTCATCCACGATGGCCGCTTGTATGCCAGGGAAAGGCAGTGTGCAAGAACCAGGCACCATGGGCGTCACGCCAGGCAGTGGCGTGATCATGTGGCCGCCCGTTTCGGTTTGCCAGAAGGTGTCGACAATGGGGCAGTTACCGCCGCCCACATGCTTGTGGTACCACTCCCATGCCGCGGGGTTAATGGGTTCGCCCACAGAGCCTAACAAACGCAAGCTGCTCAAGTTATAACTCTTTGGATGCACCGCATCGTTGGCTTCAGCAGCTTTAATCAATGAGCGAATGGCAGTAGGTGCTGTGTAAAAAATAGAGACCTTGTGGTCTTGAATCATTTTCCAGAAACGACCAGCGTCGGGAAATGTAGGTACGCCCTCAAACACAATTTCTGTGCCGCCCAAAGCGAGGGGGCCGTAGGTAATGTAGGTATGACCGGTCACCCACCCGATGTCGGCCGTGCACCAGAACACGTCGTCTTGTTTCAAGTCGAATGTCCACTTGGTGGTGAGGGCCGCGTGCAACAGGTAACCGCCTGTAGAGTGCTGAACACCTTTGGGCTTGCCTGTTGAGCCAGAGGTATAGAGCAAGAACAAGGGATGCTCAGCGCCCACCCACTCTGGTTCGCAGGTGGTGGCTTGCTTGGCCACCAAGTCGTGCATCCAAGTGTCGCGACCTGACGTCATGGCCACATCGGCGCCGCTGCGCTTCACCACCAACACATCTTTGATGCTGCCGCAACCGCCCAATGCAATGGCGTCGTCCACAATGGATTTCAAAGGCAACTGCTTGCCGCCGCGAATTTGGTGGTCGGCTGTAATCACTGCTTTGGCGCCAGTATCTTCAATGCGATCGCGCAATGACTGGGCTGAGAACCCACCGAACACCACGGAGTGTGTGGCGCCAATACGGGCGCAGGCTTGCATGGCCGCCACGCCATCAATGGACATGGAAATGTAGATGATGACGCGATCACCTTTTTGGATGCCGATGGATTTGAGGCCGTTGGCAATTTGGCAGGTTTTTGCGAGCAATTCGCTGTAAGTAATGCGTGTAATTTCACCGCCGTCGGCTTCAAAAATAAGGGCGGTTTTATGACCTAAGCCTTTTTCCACATTGCGGTCTAGGCAGTTGTAAGAGGCATTCAGGGTGCCGTCTTCAAACCATTTGAAGAAAGGCGCTTTGGATTCATCCAAAACCTTGGTGAATGGGGTTTTCCAAAAAATGAACTCTTTGGCCAGTCGAGCCCAATAGCCTTCGTAATCGGTTTCAGCCTCTTTGCAAAGGGCTTGGTAAGCTGGCATGCCTGAAATGTGGGCATTTTTAACGAAGTCAGCACTGGGCTGGTAAACGGGGGCGCTCATTCTGTGTCTCCTTAAGAACTTATTCGAATTACTGGTGCTGAATGTCGTGCTTGGCTCTTACAAAGCCCTGACTGACAGTATTCTTTCATATCTTGTTAAATCCGACACATTTCGGCAAATGTACGGCTTTAAAATCACCCAAACTCCTCCAAAGATCAACCATGGCTTCCAATCCCCAACCCCACCCCAAAAAAACGGACCTTCGCCCCCTGCCCAAACTGATTTTTGCCAGCCGATGGCTGCAACTTCCCCTTTACCTCGGCCTGATTTTGGCGCAAGCTGTTTATGTATTCCATTTTTGGGTGGAGTTGGTGCATCTTTTGGAAGCTGTATTTGGTAGTCAAACTGCCTTACAAGCTTTGATCAATGGCATTGGTTACAAAGTTGACGCACCCATTACGCAGTTGAACGAGACCATCATCATGCTGGTGGTTTTGGCACTCATTGACGTGGTCATGATTTCGAACCTGCTCATCATGGTCATTGTGGGTGGCTACGAAACATTTGTGTCACGCATGGATCTGGAAAACCACCCCGATCAACCAGAATGGCTGAGTCATGTGAATGCGTCTGTTTTGAAAGTGAAATTGGGCACTGCCATCATCGGCATCAGCTCCATCCACTTGCTCAAAACGTTTATCAATGCAGCCAACTACACCGAGCAAGTGCTAATGTGGCAAACCATCATCCACGTCACCTTCCTGCTGAGCGCTTTGGCCATTGCTTACACCGACAAACTGATGTCACACCACAACAACCATTGAAAGCATTGAACAGGTAGCTCTCAGCACCTGAATTCTGAACATATCAATAAGACTTCGCGAAAGTACAACATGACCACCCTGATCAAAGAAGAAGACCTGATTGAATCTATAGCAGCCGCCCTGCAATACATCAGTTACTACCACCCTGCCGATTTCATCTCGCACTTGGCTACCGCTTACCACCGCGAGCAAAGCCCAGCGGCCAAAGACGCTATTGCACAGATTTTGACTAACAGCAAAATGAGTGCCATGGGCCATCGCCCCATGTGCCAAGACACCGGCATCGTCAATGTGTTTTTAAAAGTTGGCATGGACATCAAGTTCGACAACTTCAAGGGCGGCTTGGAAGATGCCATCAACGAAGGCGTGCGCCGGGGCTACAACTACTCAGACAACATGTTGCGTGCATCGGTGGTTTCTGATCCAGAATTTGCGCGTAAAAACACACAAGACAATTCGCCGGCCGTGATCTTCACGCAACTTGTTCCAGGCAACAAGCTGGACATCACTGTGGCTGCCAAAGGCGGCGGCAGTGAAAACAAATCCAAATTGGTCATGCTCAACCCCAGTGACAGTGTCATCGACTGGGTTTTGAAAACAGTCCCCACCATGGGTGCAGGTTGGTGCCCTCCAGGCATGCTGGGCATTGGCATTGGTGGTACGGCAGAAAAGGCCGCCCTGATGGCCAAAGAAAGTTTGATGGACGACCTTGACATGTACCAACTGCTTGAGAAATCAAGCAAGGGCGAGAAGCTCACGCAAGTTGAAAACATGCGTTTGGAGATTTACCACAAGGTCAATGACTTGGGCATTGGCGCGCAAGGTTTGGGTGGCCTCACCACGGTGCTAGATATCAAAATCAAGATGTACCCTACGCACGCCGCCAGCAAGCCTGTGGCCATGATTCCCAACTGTGCCGCTACACGACATGCACACTTTGTGATGGATGGCTCTGGCCCCGTTTACTTGGACGTGCCATCCCTAGATTTGTGGCCAGATGTGAACTGGACACCCGATACAGAAAAGAGCAAGCGCATTGATTTAAACGCCCTGACCCCCGCAGAAGTGGCCAGCTGGAAACCTGGTCAAACTTTGCTACTCAACGGCAAAATGTTAACGGGGCGCGATGCCGCTCACAAACGCATTCAAGACATGTTGGCCAAGGGCGAAAAACTGCCTGTGGACTTCACCAACCGCGTCATTTACTACGTGGGCCCGGTCGACCCCATGAAGGGCGAAGCTGTTGGTCCCGCAGGCCCCACCACCTCCACACGCATGGACAAATTCACCGAGATGATGTTGGCCCAAACCGGCCTAATTGCCATGGTGGGTAAAGCCGAGCGTGGACCTGAGGCCATTGCAGCCATCCAAAAACACAAATCAGCCTACCTCATGGCGGTGGGCGGTGCGGCTTATTTGGTGTCTAAAGCCATCAAACAATCGAAGGTGTTGGCCTTTGCTGACTTGGGCATGGAAGCCATTTACGAATTTGATGTGGTCGACATGCCGGTTACTGTGGCGGTAGATTCTGGGGGCACCAGCGCACACAACACGGGCCCTGCAGAATGGCAAAAACGCATTGCCACAGGAGAGTTCAAAGGCATCAAAGTGGGCGCCAATTGAGCCTGCCCCTCTAAGTGTGGGTGGCCAACAAGGGGCTATCGGCGTTTTTGACAGCGGCATTGGCGGCCTGAGTGTTTTGAAAGCCTTGCGTGCCGAAATGCCGCAAGAGCGCTTCATTTACTGGGCCGACAGTGGCTATGCGCCCTATGGCGAGCCCCAAAGCCTCTCACCACCCTGATCTAGGTGCGTGAGATAAACCCTCAGCTCAAACTCCCACTGCGCATAATCTGGCGCCATGTGATGGCACAGCTTGTAGAAAGCTTTGTCGTGTTCGCGCACTTTGAGATGCGCCAATTCGTGCACAGCAATCATTTGCAAAAATGCAATGGGTGCTTCTTTGAACAAGGCCGCCACTTTGATGTCGCGCTTTGATTTCAGTTTGCTGCCTTGAATGCGTGAGGTGGTGGTGTGCAAACCCAAAGCATGTTGAATGATTTGCAGCTTGCTGTCATAACTGACCTTGTTGATAGGGTCGGCCTGACGCAAAAATTCATTTTTCAGTTCCATGACGTAGTTGTAGAGTGCGCCATCAGTGCGAATGGTGTGCGACTCTGAATGTCTAGACTTTAACCATTCACCCAAGCCAGGACCTTCAATGATTTTCTGCACTTGCAACTGCAGCTTGTCTGGGTAGGCCTGAAGATAGCGAAATGCAGTCATGCGGCTGTCGATTAGGCTTGCGCTTGGGCCTTGCTTTGACCTCGCTGTACATTGATGGGCAACAACAAAGCCAAACCGACCAGAAACAAAACAGCGGTGGCACCAATGGCCAAGCGCTGATTGCCCGACGTGAACCAAGTGATCAATCCATAACCCAATGGGCCCACAATGCTGGCCAGTCGAATGGCAAACGTCCACAAGCCAAAAAACTCAGCCAAACGATGGCTTGGAATGAACAAGCCCGCCATCGCCCTGCCAGTGGATTGACTGGAACCCATGCAAACACCCGCCAAGGCAGCCGCCCACCAAAAAACTTCTTTGCTGGTGGTCAGCGCTGCCAACACACAGGTAATGCTCCAACCCACCAAAGTAATCGCCAGCGCCAATTTGTGACCGATGCGATCTTGCACATACCCAAACACCAAAGCGCCCACCAAGGCCGCAAT
>SXXD01000260.1 GCA_005789685.1 Burkholderiales bacterium | reverse complement strand
TTTGTCAACCGTGTCCATTTGCGTGCGACCGCAAAAGGCCATGGTCAAGCTCAATTCGTTGTGAATAATTTGCAGTGCTTTTTCTACACCAGGCTGGCCCATGGCGCCAAGGCCATACAAAAAAGCGCGACCAATGTACGTACCTTGTGCGCCCAATGCGCGAGCCTTCAGCACATCCTGACCGCTGCGAATGCCACCGTCCATGTGCACTTCAATCTGTTTGCCCACGGCATCCACAATGGCGGGCAAGGCTTCAATGCTGCTTTGGGCACCGTCAAGTTGACGACCACCGTGGTTGCTCACAATCATGGCATCGGCACCGCTTTCAACAGCCAGTCGAGCATCTTCAACATCCTGAATGCCTTTCAAAATGATTTTTCCGCCCCAACGTTTCTTGATCCACTCCACATCACCCCAGTTAAGGCGCGGATCAAACTGTTGAGCTGTCCAAGCTGAAAGTGAACCCATATTCTCAACGCCTTTGACGTGTCCAACAATGTTGCCAAACTCGCGGCGCGATGTGCCCAACATGCCCAAAGCCCAGCGCGGCTTGCTTGCTATATTGATCAAGTTAGCGATGGTTAATTTGGGTGGCGCTGATAAGCCGTTTTTTAAATCTTTGTGACGTTGGCCCAAAATTTGCAAATCCAAGGTAATGACCAAAGCTGAGCAATTGGCCGCACGGGCACGCTCTATCAGGCGCTCAATGAAATCTCGATCTCGCATGACATACAGCTGAAACCAGAAAGGGTGGCCATCCGTGCCTTTGGAAACATCTTCAATGGAGCAAATGCTCATGGTTGAAAGCGTGAAGGGGATGCCAAATTTTTTGGCGGCTCGAGCGGCCAAAATTTCGCCGTCGGCGTGTTGCATGCCTGTGAGGCCAGTGGGCGCAATGGCGACCGGCATAGCCACTTGCTGCCCAATCATGGTGCTTGTTGTGCTGCGATTTTCCATGTTGACCGCAACACGCTGACGCAATTTGATTTTTTGAAAATCACTTTCGTTGGCGCGGTAAGTGCTTTCTGTCCAGGAGCCGCTGTCGGCGTAGTCGTAAAACATGCGGGGAACACGTTTCTGTGCCAAAACACGTAACTCTTCAATGGTGGTGATCACAGACATTTTTGATTTCCAATTCTTGTTGTGCAATTCAATAGGCTCGGCATTCAAGCTGATTAGCTACAGCTGACGCTACCGCAGCCTGACATGGTGACATTTTTGATGACAGAGGGATCGGCCAATGTTTCTGTTTCGCTGTCAAAGTTCACAGATTTCAAATGCAGGGCCAAGCCAGCGTCCATGGATGCGGCGTGTTGCGGAAACCATTCAGCCAAAGCCTCAGCCAAACGAGAAATGATTTCTGGGTCTCCTTGCACATAGTGGGTTTCTACCGCGCGCATGGTTTCTAAAATGGTGGCGTGCTGGCCTGCATGGCAGTTGTCTTCGCTAAAGCCTGTGGCCAACATCCAGCGATCCTCTTGGGCGAAATGCTCAACGGTATGATTTAAAAATTCACGGTACAAATTCAATTGCTCTGTTTGTGGTGTGAGCAACAAGGCATTGAGCATGGTCACAAACTCTTCATGTGTGTGGTCCATTCGGCCATCGCCTGTGTGCAAGTCAGCAGACCAGTTAAGACCGGCGGCATAAGGCGATACTGCAGCTTGTTCAATTTGATTGGTTTCCATCTTGACCTTTGTTTAAAAACCCAAACGCGCATGATGACGCGCAATTTGCTGTCTGACTTGATCTGGCGCAGTGCCACCTAAAGTATTGCGGGCATTCAAGGACCCCACCAAGCTGAGACACTCGAATACATCAGCTTGAATGCCAGCGTTGAACTGTTGCAAAGTGGTCAGCGGCAATTCGCTCAAGTCTAAGTTTTGCGTTTGGGCTGTTTTGACAGCATGAGCAACCACCTCATGTGCATCGCGGAAGGGTAAACCCTTCTTAACCAAATAATCGGCCAAATCGGTGGCCGTGGCGTAACCTTTTTTAGTGGCAGCCTCCATGGCTGCAGCATTGACGCTGATGCCGCCCTCTTTCTGGCCCGTTTTTGAATTCAATTGTCCACCGATCATTTCGCTGAAGATCCGCAAGGTGTCTTTCAGAGTGTCCACGGTGTCGAACAAAGGTTCTTTGTCCTCTTGGTTGTCTTTGTTGTACGCCAGCGGCTGGCCCTTCATGAGCATGATGAGTCCCATGAGGTGACCCACCACGCGGCCTGTTTTGCCACGTGCCAATTCAGGTACATCGGGGTTTTTCTTCTGCGGCATGATGTAACTGCCTGTGGTGAAGCGGTCGGCAATTTTCACGAAGCCAAAATTTTGGCTCATCCATAAAATCAGTTCTTCGCTCAAACGGCTGATGTGGACCATGCACAAAGAAGCAGCTGCTGTGAATTCAATGGCAAAGTCGCGGTCGCTGACGCCATCAAGGCTGTTTTGGCACACACAAGCTTGGCCCTGCTCATCCACCATGCCCAAACTGCGAGCCACACGTTCGCGGTCAAGCGGATAAGTGGTGCCAGCCAATGCGGCAGAACCTAAGGGCAGGCGGTTGGTGCGGCGTCGCACATCGGTCATGCGTTCAGCATCACGCGCAAACATTTCGACATAAGCCAACAAATGATGCGCAAAGCTCACGGGTTGCGCCACTTGCAAATGTGTGAAGCCTGGCAAGATGACGTCCACATTGCGCTCAGCCACTTCAATCAATGATTTTTGCAAGTCCGATAACAATCCGCTGATCAGATCAATTTCGCTCACCAACCACAAGCGCACATCGGTGGCCACTTGGTCATTTCGGCTTC
>SXXD01000049.1 GCA_005789685.1 Burkholderiales bacterium | reverse complement strand
TTTTTCGCGTTCGGCCAGTTGGGCCAATAGCACAGCGTCTGCCGATCCCATGGGACGGGGCAGGGTGAAGCGTTTTCCTAAGCTAAGCGCGGGTAATTGCATGAACTCCAATAGTATAGTTGGCGTATTGGCAATCCTAAATAGACGCACTTTGAACCCCTCTGACCCTACTGATCTTTCTGACCTTTTTGCAGCAGTCAGCCTTCAAGACGCAGAAATCACAGCACCTGTGGCCAGGTGTTTTGCATTGGTGCCTTGTGCGGGTTCTGGTTCTCGTGCTGGCACTGTCATGCCAAAACAGTACGAGTTGATTGCGGGTCAAAGCATGGTGATGCACACCTTGAATGCCCTTCTGTCTGTCAGCAGGCTTGAAAAAATTGTGGTGGTGGTGTCGCCCACCGATTCGCATGTGTGGCCCGTTGAAACCATTCACCCAATCAAATGCGGGGGGGCTACCCGAGCCGAGTCGGTGTTCAACGGCTTAGCCCAATTGCTGGCTGAGGGTGAGAAAAATTCTGAAGGCGTTCAACCGAGTGACTGGATTTTGGTCCACGATGCAGCGCGTTGCCTCATTACCGATTTAGAAATCAACCGCTTGATTGATGCGTGCTTGGACGACGAAGTCGGGGGCTTGTTGGCCCTGCCTTTGCCAGATACATTGAAGGTTGCGGTCAATGGTCGCATCAGTGAAACATTGCCAAGGCAAGATAAGTGGTTGGCGCAAACCCCCCAAATGTTCAGAGCTGGGGCTTTGCATGCGGCACTGCTTTCCAAAGTTCCTGAAAATTTTGACGGCATTACCGATGAAGCCAGCGCCATGGAGATGGCAGGGTTTGCGCCCAAGTTGGTGGTAGGCAGTCCGCACAATTTCAAAGTGACTTATCCGCCAGATTTTGCATTGGCAGAAGATTTGCTCAGGAGCAGAACATGAACATTCGAGTTGGCGAGGGTTGGGATACACATGCCTTGGTAGAGGGTCGTCCTTTGATGCTGGGCGGCGTGCAAATTCCGCACGACAAAGGCTTGTTAGGTCACTCCGACGCAGATGTGTTGTTGCATGCCATTACGGATGCATTGCTGGGTGCTGCAGGCTTGGGCGACATTGGCCAGCACTTTCCTGACACCGATGCCACTTACAAAGGCGCTGACTCTGTCATGCTTTTGAAAAAAGCTTATGAGCATGTCAAACATTTAGGCTGGCACTTGGGCAATGTCGATTGCACCATCATTGCGCAAGCGCCCAAGTTGTCACCGCATCGCTCAGACATTCGGTCTTCCATTGCCAAAGCTTTGGGCGTGCCAGAATCGTTTGTGAATGTGAAAGCCAAAACGGCTGAAAAAATGGGCCCCGTGGGTGAAGGCCTGAGCATGGAAGCCAGGGCTGTGGTGTTAATTCACAAGCCCTAACGCTGAGTCAATGGGCACCTTTTGAGGTGGCTATTTTTACTGAGCAGCCCAGCCGCCGTCCATGTTCCAAGCCACGCCGCGAATGTTGTTGCCGGCGGCAGAGCAGAAGAACACAGCCAAGTCACCCAACTCTTCAGGCGTGGTGAATTGCATGGAAGGCTCTTTCTCGCCCAACAACAATTCAGTGGCCGCTTGGTTGGTGAGGCCCAAAGTTTCTGCTTTGGCGTCTACTTGTTTTTGCACCAAAGGTGTGAGCACCCAGCCTGGGCAAATGGCGTTGCACGTAATGCCCGATTTGGCGTTTTCCAATGCAGTGACTTTGGTCAAGCCCACAATGCCGTGCTTGGCCGCCACATAGGCTGACTTTTCGGCAGAGCCCACCAAACCATGAACCGATGCCACATTGATGATGCGGCCCCAGTTGGCCTTTTGCATGGCAGGCAACACAGCGCGTGAAGCATGAAAAGCGCTAGACAGATTGATGGCAATGATGGCATCCCAACGCTCAATCGGGAAGTTTTCTATGCGGGATACATGCTGAATGCCTGCGTTGTTGACCAAAATATCAACGCTGCCAAATTTCTCTTGGGCAAACTTCACCATGGCTTCAATTTCGGGGGGCTTGCTCATGTCGGCACCGTGGTAGGCCACTTTGGCGCCTAACGCCTTAATTTCAGCCGCGGGTCCGGCATGATCGCCAAAGCCATTTAAAACAATGTTAGCGCCTTGCTTGGCCAAGGCCTTGGCGATGCCTAAGCCAATGCCGCTGGTAGAGCCGGTCACGAGTGCAGTTTTGCCTTTCAGCATGGTGGTTCTCCGAATGAATTACGATGTGTAAAAGTGAATTATGGCGCGTCAATGCCACAGTGAACTGACGCCCCCTCTCTAAATTTAGAATTGAACCCACTTATGTTTGTGCCCGTCCTTGATTTTGTTGCATGCCCCGACCCTCAGGGTAGCCACCGCATGGCCTACTGGTCTTGGGGCGAAAAATCGGCTGCGCATGTGGTGTTTTGTGTCCACGGCTTAACCCGGCAAGGCCGCGATTTTGATTTGCTTGCCCAGGCCCTGGTTGCATCTGCCAAAAATGCTGATTTGCCCGCTATCAGAGTCATTTGTCCCGATGTCGTGGGACGCGGCAAAAGCGATTGGCTGCAAGACCCCTTGGGTTATCAATTCCCCCAATATGCTGCTGACATGGCTGTGCTGTTGCAAAGCTTGAACACACAGCGGGCGATTGAACGCCTTGATTGGGTGGGCACCAGCATGGGCGGTGTGATTGGCATGTTGATGGCAGCCCAAAAATTACCAGTACCTGTGCAACATTTGGTTTTGAACGACATCGGACCGCCCGTATCGTGGAAGTCCATTTTGAACATGAAGACCTATGTGGGCGAATTGGGTAAGTTTCAAACAGTGCAAGACGCAGCCAATGCCATGTGGCAAATTTCCAAATCTTTTGGGTCGCATACGTCTGAAGAGTGGTTGGCTTTGTCACAAAACATGGTGCGGCGTTTGGAAGACGGCACTTATTGTTTGCATTACGACCCGCAACTCAGAGTGCCTATTCGCGCGCTTACTGAAGAGCAAGCCAAGGCTGGTGAAGCCACGTTGTGGCAAATTTACGATTTGATTCAGTGCCCCACATTGCTTATTCGCGGTGCTGAATCGGAGTTGCTAAGCGCTGCCGCTGCCTTAGAAATGACCCAACGCGGTGCCCGCGCCCAAGTGGCCACTTTGCCAGGTGTGGGCCATGCGCCCACCTTGACGCACCAAGATCAAATTGACATCGTTCGGCAGTTTTTAGGTTTGCCTGCATGAGTGCTGAGCTTGATGATGTCTTGGTTCGCGCAAGAGTGTTTGCCGAGCCCTTTTTGTCGAGTGAATATCTAGACACCGGCGAGAACATGCTCGAGCATGCCGATGCCGTGGCCTCTATTTTGGACACCATGAGCAGCGGCAATGATGTCAAGGCCGCCAGTTATTTGGTGTATGCCTGTCCTCACTTAAACCGGCCCCGAGAAGTGATTGCCAAAACATTTGGCGATGAGTTTGCATACTTGGCGGTTGAGACTAACAAGTTGGTGGAAGTGCAACGTATCTCACGCACAGCCGCATCGTCTGCACAACTACAAGACGATCCCCGTGCGCAGACAGAGAACGTGCGCAAAATGCTGTTGGCTTTTAGCAAAGATTTGCGCGTGATCATGTTGCGCTTGGCTTCGCGTTTGCAAACGCTGCGGTATTTTG
>SXXD01000048.1 GCA_005789685.1 Burkholderiales bacterium | reverse complement strand
TCTTCAGAAAGAATTAGGCCTTAGTTACTTGTTCATCTCGCACGATTTGGAAGTGGTGCGCTACATGTCCGACTCTTTGCTGGTCATGAACAAAGGTCATGTGGTGGAGCAAGGTGATGCCGCTCAAATTTACCAGGCGCCCCAGCACGCCTATACACAGACATTGTTGGCGGCGGTGCCAAGAGTTCAAGAAACGGTCAGTGTTTAAGGCTTTAGCCCTCTGTGTTTTCAACTCGGATGAAGCGTTGAATCTTTGATTTCAGGCAACTGATGAATTGACTTCAGGCGGGGCCGAAGGGTGGCCACCAAGGCCACTAAGAGTGTGCCGATGCCCGCGCACAAAAGAGAACTTCGCATGCCAATGTGCTCTGCCATCCAGCCACCTAAAAGCGCGCCTGGTGCGGCAGGCAAAGTAATCAACCAGCGCATGGTGGTGGTCATGCGTCCTAAAAGCTCGGTGGGTGTGAACGCTTGCCTGAGCGATAAAAAATTCACGAAGAGCAGGGTGGCGCCCCAGCTAAAGCAAATAAGCATCCATGAAAATAAAAAAATACTGGGGAGCAAGCCCTCTAACAATAAAAGGCTGATCCAGCCAACGGAGGTGATGGCAATGCCCACAATGAGTGCTGGGCCTAAGCCAATATTTCGAGAAATGGGTGGGCCCGCCATGCCGCCTAAAACAGACCCAAGACCCATGGCAACAAAACTTGAGGCCACCAAAGTTTCATCAAGCCCTAAGTCCTTGACAGCAAAAATAATCTGAACAGACAGCGCCATTTGTGCAAAAAATTGCCATGCACCCACAATGGCTGCCATTTCGAGAAGCATGGGATGCGAGCGGACAAAGTTAAGGCCTTTCCACAATTCATCTTTGAAAGATCGGTCTTTCCATGTCGACCTTGGCGGCACCTCTTCATGGATGCGAATGCCTTTGAGCATGAGCACAGAACCAATTAAGAGCAAAGCGTCCATGACCAAGGCCAATGGCGCGCCAAATACCCTGATTAAGATGCCTGCAAGCCCTGGGCCCATGACTTCTGCCATAGAACCCGCAATGGCATTTTGAGAATAGGCTTCGACCAATTTGTCTCGCCCAACCAATTGGGTCAGAACCAATTGCGAGGCCGAACCGGCAATGGTGTAGACCGCCCCGATGGCAAAACATACGACATACATGAGGTTGATGCTTAAGAGGCCAAGGGCCCATGCCAAAGGAATGGTCAACAATGACAATCCCATGACAATCTCGCCAGCGATGTAGACAGGTAGTTTTTGCATGCGATCAAGCAGCACGCCACCGGGCAATGAAAGCAGCACAAAGGGCGCAATTTCCATGGCGGTGAGCAGGCCCATTTGGGTGGGCGAAGCATCAAGTAAGAAAACGGCCGTGAGGGGGAGCGCAAGAAGGGTGATTTGCCCGCCCAAATTGCTGAACAGGATGGAAAACCACATCCGCCTGTATCCAGGAATTTTGAACAAGGGGCTTTTGAAAATGTTCATGCGCTTCGTAACAAACCCCACTAAAACAGAGTTCTAGCAGGGTTTAAAAGATGGCGGAGCAGGCGGGATTCGAACCCGCGGTGGGGATAAACCCACACACGCTTTCCAGGCGTGCGACTTAAACCACTCATCCACCGCTCCTAGCTTTTGAGTATAGCAGTTTAGGTATAGATTCTTGAGCCCAACTGCCTCTGTGAGGCCGTTTATTCATTACACTTCGCCCCAGTTGTTTACTTTTTTACCCAAGGCGGTGGCCCTATGAAATTTCGTTTTCCAATTGTCATCATTGACGAAGATTACCGCTCAGAGAACACTTCTGGGCTGGGTATTCGCGCCTTGGCTCAGGCCATTGAAACAGAAGGCTTTGAAGTTCTGGGTGTCACCAGCTATGGCGACTTGTCGCAGTTTGCGCAACAGCAGTCCCGGGCAAGTGCATTCATCTTGTCAATTGACGACGAAGAGTTCACACCCGGACCCGATTTAGATCCTGCCGTTTTAAGTTTGCGTGCCTTCATTGAAGAGGTGCGGCGCAAAAATGCAGATGTGCCTATTTACATTTATGGTGAAACAAAAACTTCACGCCATATACCCAACGACATCTTGCGAGAGTTGCATGGCTTCATTCACATGTTTGAAGACACGCCAGAGTTTGTGTCACGCCATATCATTCGCGAAGCCAAAAGTTATTTAGAAGGTGTTCAGCCTCCGTTCTTCAAAGCTTTGTTGGACTATGCCGAAGACGGATCTTATTCTTGGCACTGCCCGGGTCACTCAGGTGGCGTGGCATTTTTGAAGAGCCCTGTGGGGCAGATGTACCATCAGTTTTATGGTGAAAACATGCTGCGTGCAGACGTGTGCAACGCCGTGGAAGAGTTGGGCCAACTGTTGGACCACAACGGCGCCATTGGCGAAAGCGAACGCAATGCGGCACGTATTTTCAATGCCGACCATTGTTTCTTTGTAACCAATGGCACCAGCACATCTAACAAAATAGTGTGGCACCACACTGTTGCGCCAGGTGATGTGGTGGTGGTCGATCGCAACTGCCACAAGTCCATTTTGCACGCCATCATCATGACCGGTGCCATTCCTGTTTTCTTGAAGCCCACACGCAATCACTACGGCATCATTGGGCCCATTCCACAAAGTGAGTTTGCGGTGGCCAGCATTCAGGCCAAGATCAAGGCCAACCCACTGCTAAAAGGCATTGATGCAAAAAAAGTGAAGCCTAGGGTTATGACCTTGACG
>SXXD01000259.1 GCA_005789685.1 Burkholderiales bacterium | reverse complement strand
CTTCAATTGCTCTTTCAAATCACGCAAACGTTTTTTGGCTTTGGAATAAGCCTCAGGCATGCCTGGGTCTGCATAGACCATCAAATAAAGTTTGCCAGACAAGTTGTCAATCACAGCCAACTCTTCGCATTGCAGCAGCAATATATCGGGTGTGTCCAAGGTGTCGGGCGGGCATGAGTTTTCGAGTTTTTTCTCGATGTACCTCACCGCGTCGTAACCAAAGTAGCCCGCCAAGCCGCCACAAAAACGAGGCATGCCTGGCCTGAGTGCAACTTTGAATCGCTTTTGATATTGTTCAATGAAATCGAGTGGGTTGCCGGGTGCGGTTTCAATCACCACGCCATCGGTCACAACTTCTGTGTGCGCTTCATTGCCAAAGCCTCGCGCCTGTAAGAAGGTGCGCGCTGGCAAACCAATGAAACTGTAGCGGCCAAAGCGCTCGCCGCCCACCACCGACTCCAGCAAGAAACTGTATTTGCCGCCATCTTTGTGATGGGCTAACTTCAAGTACAGCGAGAGCGGGGTTTCTAAATCGGCAAAGGCCTCTAGCATCAGAGGAATGCGGTTGAAGCCTTGTTGGGCGAGGCTTTTAAATTCTAGTTCTGTGATCAAGATCTTGGCTCCGTATGTTCAGCCGATTCATTCAAGGGGTTAGGGTGAAAGCACGAACCCCACTTTGGCAGCCAAGGTGCTGCCGGTTCTAGGCAATTTAGATTGGCTGACGCCAAGACCAGGCTCCCCGGCTCAAAATGGCCGGCAGCTGGACTGCAAAGAATGAATGAATCAAGATCATGAGGGTCACAGTGTACCAAAGCTCTAGCGACTGCTCAATTCCTTGCGCATGGCTTGAATGACGGCGGCGTAATCGGGTTTGCTAAAAATAGCACTGCCCGCCACAAAGGTATCGGCGCCCGCATCGGCCACACGGCGAATGTTGTCCACCTTCACACCCCCATCGACTTCAAGGCGAATGTCTTTGCCCGAGGCGTCAATCCATTTGCGAGCAAGCTCAATTTTGCGCAATGCGCTCTCGATGAAACTCTGACCGCCAAAGCCCGGGTTCACCGACATGATCAAAATGAGGTCAATGTCTTCAATGACCCACTCCAATACGTCCAGAGACTCGGCGGGATTGAACACCACGCCGGCTTTACAGCCCTTTGACTTGATGGCTTGCACACTGCGGTGGACATGGGTGGACGCGTCGGGGTGGAAACTGATGAGGTCGGCTCCTGCATCGGCAAAGGCGGCTGCCAAGGCGTCGACGGGTTGAACCATGAGGTGCACATCAATCGGCACGTCTTTGCCATCGGGTGTTTTGGCATGCGGCTTGAGCGCCTGACAAATCATGGGGCCGAAAGTGAGGTTGGGCACGTAAGGGTTGTCCATCACGTCGTAGTGAATCCAGTCGGCGCCGGCGGCAATGACGTTGCGCACTTCTTCGCCCAAGCGGGCAAAGTCGGCAGACAACAGGGAGGGGGCAATGCGGTAGGTGTTCATGACCGAATTGTCGCATTTTGCGCCCCTGTTGTTGAAGCCCTGCTTGAGGTTATGCTTGGGTTTATGGGCGAGTTTGATCTGATCGAAACCTACTTTAAGCGCCCCCCGCGCCATGCCGTGCTGGGGGTGGGAGACGATTGCGCCTTGCTGGCCGTGAAGTCGGGCCAGCAACTGGCCATTTCAAGCGACATGTTGGTTGAAGGGCGACACTTTTTACCGACCGTGAACCCTGCGCATTTGGGTCACAAAGCTTTGGCCGTTAACTTAAGCGATTTAGCCGCTTGTGGTGCTCAGCCCAAGGCCTTCTTGCTGTCGTTGGCTTTGCCCCAAGTGGTGCCGCTGTGGCTGTCTGAATTTTCAAAAGGCATGTGGGCATTGGCCGACGCCCACCACTGCGACCTCATTGGCGGCGACACCACACGCGGGCCCTTGAACATTTGCATCACCGTCTTGGGAGAGGTACCACAAGCGATGGCTTTGCTGCGAGCCGGTGCCAAAGCAGGCGATGACATTTATGTCAGTGGACATTTGGGCGATGCGCGTTTGGCCTTGGAAGTTTTTCGGGGCACTTTGAGTGTGCCACAAGCTGTGTTTGAAGCCGCGCGTCTGCGCATGGACAAACCCACGCCCAGGGTCGAGCTTGGTTTGGCGCTGCGCGGGCTTGCCCACTCAGCGGTCGATGTCAGCGATGGCTTGCTGGGCGATTTGCAACACATCTTAAAAGCCAGCGGCGTGGGCGCAGAAATTGACACGCAGCAAGTGCTGAGCACCATGGCTTGTGGGCAGAGTTCAGGTTTAAAGCCAGATGATTTGCTGCGTTTGACTTTGGCCGGTGGCGATGATTACGAGCTGGTTTTCACGGCGCCTGAAAACCAACGCCAAGCCATTGCTTCTGCCAGCGCAAGTTCGGCCACCCCGGTTACTCGCATTGGCAAAATTACCGTACATCCGCATCTGAGTTTGCTTGACAACAATGGCCAGTCCCTGCCCCATTCATTTGAATCTTTTGACCACTTTAAAACACCATGAGACCTGATGCCAGCTTCATGGTTCGCCATCCTGCGCACTGGATTGCCTTGGGTTTTGGCTCTGGACTTTCGCCCAAGGCACCTGGCACCATGGGCACACTCTGGGCATGGCTCTGTTGGTGGGCGTTTCAAAATCATTTCACTGTGGGTGAACAGGCTGCCATCATTTTCTTGTCTAGCTTGCTTGGCATTTGGGCATGCAAAGTCACCGCCCACAATTTGGGCGTTTCCGACCCTGGTGCCATCGTCTGGGACGAGGTGGTGGCTTTTTGGCTGGTGCTGATGTTGCTGTCCCCCGCCGATTTTGCAACCCAACTGATGGCCTTCGCCTTGTTCAGATTTTTTGACGCAGCCAAGCCAGGCCCCGTGGCATGGGCCGACCAATTGTTCAAAGGCTTTGGATGGCGCGGCGCGTTTGGTATTTTCTTCGATGATTTTGTGGCGGCATTTTGTACGCTGCTGTGTTTTGCAATTTGGAGATCATGGTGACACCCCGCCTCGAAATACTTTGTACAGCTCTTGCTCAGGTGTTGATAGCGCGCAAGCTCAGTATGGTCACAGCCGAGAGTTGCACGGGTGGCTTGATTGCCGCCAGTTGTACCCAATTGTCAGGGTCCAGTGCTTGGTTTGAACGTGGCTTTGTCACCTATTCCAATGCAGCCAAATCTGAGTTGCTGGGCGTGGCTGCTTCTCTCATTGAGGCGCAGGGTGCTGTGAGTGAGGAAGTTGCCAAAGCCATGGCATTGGGTGCTTTAGCCCATTCACCTGCCCACATCAGTGTGGCCGTCACGGGCATTGCAGGCCCAACGGGTGGCAGTCAAGCCAAGCCGGTGGGCACTGTTTGGTTGGCTTGGGCATGGCGTGACTTGCAGCAAAACCTGCACAGTGAAACCATGCTTCGGCAATTTGAAGGCACACGCTCTGAGGTTCGTGATGCAACGGCCGAATTGGCGCTGGCTCACCTCACTGAGTTAGTGGAAAAGACAGGCAAAAAAATACCCACCTAAGTGAGTATTTTTTCAATTTACAACGAGACTGTGTCTTGTTTTAATTTGGTTGCGGGGGCCGGATTTGAACCAACG
>SXXD01000047.1 GCA_005789685.1 Burkholderiales bacterium | reverse complement strand
TCTGCATTGCACAGTGGTCAATTGGGCCTGTATTTTGCTTCGCAGACAATGATAATCTTGCAAAGCAGTTCAACTTTTTTACTCAACGGAGTTCACATGAAAAGACGTCTTCTATCTCTGGCAATGGCCACAACTGTTATTGCCTTTTCAGGCCTGACATCCGCCCAAGCTCAAACCAAGTGGGACTTGCCAGCAGCTTACCCCGCAAGCAATTTTCACACAGAGAACTTGGTTCAATTTGCCAACGACGTCGATAAGGCAACTGGCGGCAAGCTTAAAATCACAGTGCACGCAAATGCATCCCTGTTCAAAGCACCAGAGATCAAGCGCGCTGTCCAAGGTGGTCAGGCTCAAATTGGTGAAATTTTGCTCGCCAATTTTCAAAACGAGTGGCAATTGTTTGGCGCAGACGGTCTGCCATTCTTAGCCGATAGCTACGACGAATCGTTCAAGCTCTACAAAGTTCAACGTCCTTTCCTCGAGAAGAAGTTAGGCGAGCAAGGCATGATGTTGCTGTATTCAGTGGCATGGCCTCCTCAAGGCATCTACGTGAAAAAGCCGATCAACTCAGCAGCCGATTTGAAAGGCGTGAAATGGCGCGCTTACAGCCCCTCTACCGCACGCATTGCAGAATTGGTGGGCGCTCAACCCGTCACGGTTCAAGCAGCAGAACTGTCTCAAGCCATGGCCACTGGCGTGGTTGAAAGCTACATGTCGTCTGGCTCAACAGGCTATGACACCAAAACCTACGAGCACATCAAGTACTGGTACGACACTCAAGCTTGGCTGCCCAAAAATGCAGTGATCATAAACAAAGCCGCCTTTGACGCCCTCGATGCCGCCACCAAACAAGCCGTCTTGAAAGCCGGCGCAGATGCAGATGCCCGCGGCTGGAAAGTGTCACAAGTTAAAAACGGCGAGTACATTGAGTTGCTGAAGAAAAATGGCATGAACATTGTGGCGCCATCTGCTCAACTTAAAGCTGACATGAAAAAAGTGGGCGATGTGATGTTGAAGGAGTGGCTTGATAAAGCTGGCCCCGAGGGCAAAGCATTGGTTGACGCTTATAACAAGCCTTGATACACGATGCGTGTTTTTTTAAACCGCATCTATGACAGCGCCGCCGCCTTGGCGGCGCTTTTCATGTGCGCCATGCTGATGATGGTTTTGTTGTCCATCATTGGCAGAGAGTTTAACTTTCACATCAGAGGCACCGATGCTTATGCTGGCTATTGCATGGCGGCCAGCGGGTTTTTAGCACTCGCTCACACTTTGAAGCGAGGCGAACATATTCGCGTCACTGTTTTAATCAGTCGCTTTAAAGGCGGCTGGCTCAAAGGCATTGAGTTGTGGGCACTTGGCATGGCCTCCCTTCTTGCTTGTTTGTTGGCCTACTACAGCATCAGGCTGTCATGGCAGTCCTACACATTTCACGACATCTCTACCGGCAACGACGCAACCCCTTTGTGGATTCCACAAATTGCCATGGCCCTAGGCACGCTCATTTTGGCAGTCGCCTTTGTAGATGAGTTCATTCTGGAATGCTTAGGCAAACGAGAATCTGCGCAGTCAGATGCAGCACTTCACAACGAATAAACATGAATGACCTTCTCATCACAGCCTTACTGGTTGTCACGTTGTTTTTAATTTTAGGCAGCGGTGTTTGGATCGGTCTGTCTTTGTCAGGTGTGGCTTGGGTGGGCATGCAATTGTTCAGCAGCCGTCCTGCAGGCGATGCCATGTCGGTCACCATCTGGGGCTCTTCGTCTAGCTGGACACTCACAGCCTTGCCCTTGTTCATATGGATGGGTGAAATTCTTTTTAGAACGCGCCTGAGTCAAGACATGTTCAAAGGCTTAGCCCCTTGGTTGCAGGCACTTCCTGGCCGCTTGCTTCACACCAACGTCGCTGGCTGCAGCATCTTTGCTGCGGTCTCGGGTTCATCGGCAGCCACTTGCGCCACCATTGGCAAAATGACCTTGCCTGAGCTGTCCAAAAGAGGCTATCCAGACAACATGGTCATTGGCACCTTGGCAGGGGCAGGCACACTTGGCCTGCTCATTCCGCCTTCGATCATCATGATCGTGTATGGCGTCACAGCCGATGTTTCAATTGCCAAGCTTTTCATAGCTGGCATCTTGCCGGGTCTCATGTTGGCTGGCTTGTTTTCTGGCTACATCATTTACTGGGCTTTGCGCAATCCCGACCAAGTTCCCGCCAATGATCGCCAGTACACCTTCATGGAAAAAGTTCGCGAATCTGGCAGCTTAATTCCTGTAGTCGGCCTCATCGCTGCGGTACTCGGCTCCATTTATGCTGGTATTGCCACTGCCACTGAAGCCGCCGCTGTCGGCGTGGTTGGCGCCATGGTTTTGTCTGCGGCTCAAGGCTCGCTCAACTGGTCTAGTTTCAAAGAATCCTTGATGGGTGCTACTCGGCTCTACTGCATGATTGCCCTGATTTTGGCTGGCGCATCCTTCTTAACTTTGTCGATGGGCTACATTGGCCTCCCAAGGCACTTGGCAGAATGGATTGCTACCCTAGGACTCAGTCAATTCGAACTCATTTTGGCACTGACCATTTTTTATATCGTACTGGGTTGTTTTCTAGACGGCATTTCCATGGTGGTCCTCACCATGGGGGTCATCATGCCCACCGTTCAAAAGGCGGGTATCGATCCTTTGTGGTTTGGCATTTTCATTGTCTTGGTGGTTGAGATGGCGCAAATAACGCCGCCTGTCGGATTTAACCTCTTCGTTCTGCAAGGCATGACTGGCAGAGATTTGCTCTGGATTGCAAAAGCCACCTTGCCCATGTTCTTCCTCATGATGGTGGCCGTCTTGTTGATTTATTTCTTCCCTGGCATTGTCACTTGGATGCCTCAGCAGATGAAGCTTTGAGCAGTTCATGCAGGCTGTGCAATTGCCAGTCTGTAGCAGCTTCAATGGCCCTAGCATAAGGCGGCATGTTGGTACATTCCAGCACCACATGACGCAACTCAGGCGACTTTTTCTGCAGTGAAACTGCAGCAGAAACTACGCTTCTCTGCGCCGTATCAAAATTCATGTGCAAGCGATTTTCCATAATCGCACTTGCAAATTCCTCCTCGCGCGAAACACCTTGTATTCTGAGTCTGGGCAGGTCTTTGTGTAAAACGCCAGCAGCAAGAAAGTGCGCATCTCCCAGCGCAAGCTCATCCATTGTCAATACACCGACTGTTGCATTGTCTGCCAACAACTGTGGCAGCAACAACAAACTTGATGTGATGACAGGCACTGGCAAACGAGATTGCAATTCATTTTGAAGCAAAACTAAAAAACCACAACTTGTTGTGATACCTCCAACATCTTGTTTCAATAAGTCTTCTGCGGCTTGTTCAAACAAAGGCAGCACATCGTGCTGCTGCAGTGCTTCCGAACTTCTGACAATTTCCTTTGGAAACATGCCCTTAACTTTTTGATAGCGCAATTCAACAGGCCATCCATCAGGGCAACCAATATCGCCCTTCCAACGCGGAAACTGAGTATCCAGCATCAGAACACCCCAGGGTTTAGAACCCGTTTGAACAATCGTTGCTGTGCTCATGTGAAGTTCTGTTCTCACCTGCAGTTTTTTACCCAAACACATCCTCTATGATGTGGCGTGATTTGACGCAATGTCGAAGGATGTCCAAAGAAATTTCGTGTTGAAAAATTTCATGGCCTACCGAATTGGGCCCAACTGGAACGCTACCGTACCAGAAATTGAAGCAGTGCTGCCCCGGACAAGACAAATCAGTTGGCTGGACAGAGCCGCGCAATGTTGCCAACGGGCCTTGCCCAAGGATATGATCAATGCAATGGGCGGAGAAAATTTTTTTGCAGAAGCTGCAAGCAATGCGGAAGGCCCACCCTTCTAAACCAAGGATGCCAATATGCTTTCAGTGATTGCCATTTGTGTAGGTGCATGCTTTGGCGCTCTGGCTCGCTGGCAACTGGGTTTATGGCTCAACCCCCCCACATCGGAAGCAGGCCTTTTTCCTTGGGGGACTTTGGCAGCCAACCTCATGGGTGGCTATTTGATCGGCCTGTGCATGGGTATTTTTCAAAACCTGCCCCAAATCGATCCTGAATGGCGCCTTTTGTGCATCACAGGCTTTTTAGGTGCACTCACCACCTTTTCCACCTTTTCTGCTGAAGTGGTTGGCATGCTTCAACAAGGTCGCTTGCTGCTGGCATTAGGCACAGCCAGCGTGCATCTAATCGGCTCACTCGTTTTGACCTATTTTGGGCTTTACACTGTCAAACTGATCAGTGTTAGTCCTATTTCTTAAATCTTGGAAATAGGGCCTAATGAAAAATTATTTCAACCGGATATAACTGGAGTACCTATGAACCTGAATCGAGTCGCACGTCGTTTGGCCATTGGCATGGCTGTGGCATTGCCCATGGCCCTCACGCTCAGCACCAGCGCACAAGCGCAATCCTTCTTCCGCATTGGCACTGGCGGCACCGCAGGCACTTATTACCCAGTGGGCGGCATGATTGCCAATGCTGTTTCTATTCCTGGCAAATTGATTGCCACCGCACAAGCCACCAACGGTTCTGTGGCCAACGTCAATGGCGTGGCCAGTGGCGCTATGGAATCAGGTTTCTCTCAATCTGACGTGGCCACATGGGCCCAAAAAGGCACCGGCATTTACGAAGGCAAGCCCAATATTCCAGACTTGCGCCTGATTGCCAACCTCTATCCCGAAACCATTCACGTGGTGGTTAAAAAATCTTCTGGCATCAAAAGCATTTCTGAACTCAAAGGCAAGCGCGTTGCTTTAGACGAGCCAGGCTCTGGGACTTTGGTCAATGCCCGCATCATCTTGGCGGCCTACAACATCAAAGAATCTGAAATCAGGCCTGAGTACATCAAGCCCAACCAAGCCGCTGACAAAATGAAAGACGGCGCTTTGGATGCCTTCTTCTTTGTGGGTGGTGCTCCTGCAGGCGCCATTGCCGAGTTGGCTTCTAGTGGCGGCGGCATTGCTTTGCTGCCCATTGAAGGTGCCCAAGCGCAAGCGCTTCGCAACACAAGCTCATTCTTTGCAATCGACAGCGTGCCCGCTGCCACCTACAAAGACGTTGATGCGGTTAACACTTTGTCTGTGGGTGCCCAGTGGGTCACCAGCGCCAAAGCCGACACTGAAACCATCTATCAAATTACCAAAGCTTTGTACAGCGAGTCCACCCAAAAAGCATTGGCTGCTGGCCACGCCAAAGGCAAGCTCATTACTTTGAAAAATGCCGTGCAAGGCGCTGGCATTCCTTTCCACCCTGGTGCTGAAAAATACTACCGCGAAGCCGGTGTGTTGAAATAATTTAACGCTTTGTTAAATGCCCACGGGCGGGTTAACTGATGGTTAACTCGCCCGTTTTAACTTGAAGTTTCCAGAGTATTTCATGACCGCTGCCACCCTGCTACCCGACGATCAAAAGCTACAAGAGCTCGAAGAAAAATTTGATCCCGAGATGCGCTTTCGGCCCACCATGCCGCCGGCTACGCAAATCGTCAAATGGCTTTTAATTGCCCTGTCCGCCTTCCATTACTACACGGCAGGGTTTGGTTTGTTGCAAGAAATCACGCACCGGGGTGTGCACTTGGCTTTTGTGCTGGGCATGATTTTTTTGGTCTTTGCATTCAGCCCGTCCTCTGCTGAGAGAAGCATCAAAAGTTCTTTGTTAAATCCAGGCGGTGTGCCGCTGGTCGATTGGCTCTTAGCAGGCGCATGTGCTTTGAGTGTTCTGTACATTCCTTATGTCTTTGATGACCTGATGTTCCGCGTTGGCAACCCCAGCAACATGGACGTCATCATGGGCAGCATCTTGTTCATCTCTTTGCTAGAAGCCACAAGGCGCTCCATGGGTTGGCCTTTGCCGATCATTGCCATTGGCTTCACCGTCTATGCATTGCTTGGGCCCTACTTTCCAGGGCTGCTTAAACACGCGGGTGCCAATTGGGCCATGATGATCAACCACCAATACCTCACCAGCCAAGGCATTTATGGTGTGGCAGTAGGTGTGGTGGCCACTTACGTGTTTCACTTTGTGCTGTTCGGCGTCATGGCCACACGCATTGGTTTAGGCCAATTATTTCTTGATGTTGCATCTACCGTTGCCGGCCGCTACGCAGGCGGACCCGCCAAGGTCAGCGTCTTTGGCTCCGCATTGTTTGGCATGCTCAGCGGCTCTTCCGTAGCCAATGCCGTCACGGTAGGCTCACTGACCATTCCCGCCATGATTCGGGTGGGCTACAAAAAACATTTTGCAGCGGCCGTTGAAGCTGCCTCCTCTACGGGCGGCCAAATTACGCCCCCCGTTTTAGGCGCTGCTGCGTTCTTGATGATTGAATTCTTGAACGTACCTTATCAAACCATCATCGCGGCCTCTGTGGTGCCTGCCTTCATGCACTTCTTTGGCGTCTTCATGCAGGTTCACTTTGAAGCCAAGCGTTATGGCCTTCGAGGACTCACAGAAGAAGAGATGCCACGTCTGCGTGAATCCCTGCAAATGCGTTGGCCCACCCTCATTCCTTTGGCCTTGCTCATCAGCATCTTGGTGTCGGGGCGTACGCCTTACTTGGCGGCCTTTGTCGGCATCAGCTCTTGCGCCATTGTGGGCATGTCCACACGCGTCAGGGGCAATCAGTTGAAAAACTGGGCGCTTTTGCTTGTCATGCACGTCATCTTGATGACCATCGCCTTTTCTGATTTTGGCAACGAGAACAGCACCATCAAAATGGTTCTCTTCGTGGTGGCTGTCCTAACGGGTGCCTCCGCCTACATTTGGGGCGGTGTTAGGGGTCGTATCGAACCACATGTCTTGGTTGAAGCCCTCGAAACTGGCGCCAAATATGCATTGGCAGTGGGTGCAGCAGCGGCTACCGTGGGCATCGTGATTGGCGTGGTGACACTCACCGGTGTGGGCTTCAAAATCAGCTACATCATCACGCAAGCTGCGCAAAGTATTTCAGCGGTCATGGGCGGCGTGATTCCCTCTGACTGGATGTCCTTGAACACCCTCACCTTGCTGGCTGCGCTCATCATGACGGGCTTGGTATGCGTCTTGATGGGCTGCGGTGTACCCACCACGGCCACTTACATCATCATGGTCACAGTGGCAGCGCCTACTTTGGTGGGCCTGGGTGTTGAGCCTTTGGTGGCCCACTTCTTTGTGTTTTATTACGGCGTATTGGCCGATATCACACCCCCTGTGGCGTTGGCGGCTTATGCGGCAGCTGGCATGGCCGGCAGTGACCCCTTTAAAACCGGCAACACAGCCTTCCGCTTGGGGCTGGCCAAAGCTTTGGTGCCCTTTGTCTTTGTGTTCTCACCCTCTTTGCTATTGGTGGCCAAAGGCTTTACGTGGGAAAGTTTCATCATCACTTTTACCGGCTGCATCATGGGCATTACCCTCATGGCGGCGGCTTTGAGTAAATTCATGCTGGTCGAAATGAAACGTTGGGAGCAACTGTCTTGCCTGTTTGCTGCATTGCTCATGATTGCACCCAGTTTGACAGCCACGCTGGTGGGTGTTGCATTGGTCATTCCCATGGCGGTGAATCAGTGGCGCAGAGTCAAAGTCAGTTAAATTGAGCACAGTTAAATTGACCTTGGTCATAGTTGGTTTATTTATAAGGGAAAGTCCTTAAAAGCAAGGGTGCACGGGCGTGATCTACTGGAGGACGAATTCACCCTCAGGAGTCACGCATGCAGGTTCAAATGAAGGTCAACGGCAAATCAGTGTCCGTTGACGCAGCCCCCAATACATTGCTCGTCAACGCGCTGCGCGAGCACCTCAAACTCACTGGTACTCACGTTGGCTGCGACACAGCCCAATGCGGTGCTTGTACCGTTCATGTCAACGGCCGTGCCGTGAAGTCATGCAACATGCTCACCGCTCAAGCCCAAGGCGCTGAAGTGACCACCATTGAAGGCTTGGCTCATACCGATGGCACCATGCACCCCATGCAAGCTGCCTTTAAAGAGTGCCACGGTTTGCAATGCGGTTTTTGCACCACCGGCATGGTCATGAGCGCGGTTGACATTGCCAGCCGCCACCCCAAGGCCAGCGAATTAGAAATTCGCGAATTGCTCGAAGGTAACCTGTGCCGTTGCACCGGATACCAAAACATTGTCAAAGCCGTGCAGCAGGGTTCTGCTGCCATGAACGCTTAAGGAGCTCACCATGGGTGCATCAGATTTCTCCAAACTTCCTCACATCGGTGAGTCCCTGCGTCGCAAGGAAGACTACCGCTTCCTCACAGGCGCTGGCAATTACACCGACGACATTCGCCTTGAGAACATGACGCACGCTGTGTTCGTGCGCTCCCCTCACGCTCACGCCAACATCAAAAGCGTCAACAAGGCCAAAGCCTTGGCAGCGCCTGGTGTGGTGGCTGTGCTAGACGGCCCTGATGTCGTCGATGCCAAGATCAATGGCCTGCCTTGCGGCTGGCTCATTACCGACACCAGCGGCAAGCCCATGAACGAGCCGCCGCACCCCATTCTTGCCAATGGCAAGGTGCGCTATGTGGGCGACCACGTGGCCATGGTGGTAGCCGAAACTTTAGAGCAAGCTAAAAACGCTGCTGAATTGGTTGAAGTTGAATACGACGTATTGTCTGCAGTGGTCGATGTGCGCCATGCCAAAAAGGCTACCGCCATTCACGCAGAAGCCCCCGACAACCATTGCTACAACTGGGC
>SXXD01000258.1 GCA_005789685.1 Burkholderiales bacterium | reverse complement strand
GTGTGAATTGCGTGGAAAGGGACGTGTCCTTGGGCAGAACTTGAGAGTAGGCTGGCACCAACAACACATCGTCGAACGTGAGGGCTTTACCGAGCAGGCGCATAAGGGATGGCTCCAAAAAAAGGATTGTACCCTCGTCAACGCCCTGAAGAGCGCTCCTCAAAAAGCCTAATAGCCAGCCACAGACCCAATTCTGCGTCTTGCAAAAAGACCCGTTCTGCCCTTGCCCTGCCCTTTAAATCTCATTTTTCGCGCCATTTTGGGATCCACTAGAAGTGGGCGATAAATCTCTAGACGATCGCCGGACTTGAGGGTGGCAGTCAGTTGGACAATGCGGCCCCAAATTCCCAATCCGCGCTCATCTTCAAACGCCGTCCCAAGGTCTTTGAGATGCTCATGCAAATCAGGGTGCGATTTCAAAGACTGAACGGCGTCAGAGACAGTGCAGCCTTCTGGCAAGGTCAGGCTAAGGTCAATCAACTGTCTGGCTGAGGGACTGTAAAGGCATTGAATTTGCATCATGCTTTGTCAGTTCCGTAAACTTGTTCAGCGCGCTTGACAAAGGCGTCGACCAAGCTGGCGGCTATTTTGTCAAACACTGGGCCCACCACAGCCGCCAAAGTGGCGTTGGCAAAACCATATTCAAGAGACAAGGTGATCTTGCAAGCTCGTTGGGAATTGTCACCCACGGGGTCAAAAGTCCAAGTGCCATCTAATTTAGAAAATGGCCCCTTGACCAATTTCATTTGGACCTCGTGATTTTCAACGTGTGTATTGTGAGTGACAAACACTTGACTGAAACCGGCTAAGCCAATTCCAACCTCGGCATCCATTTCATGTTCGCTGAAATGCAGCACTTTGGAGTGACTGCACCAAGGCAAAAATTGGGCGTATTGGTCAACATCCGTCACAAGACGGTACATTTCCTCTGGGGTGTACCAGATGAGAACAGATTTGAGGAGTTTCTTCATACAATAAGGCTAATTCTGTAGATTGTAATTTCTCAGAGACCCCTCTAGCAAATACAACAAACATAAGCACTTCTCAGTTTCTCAAACATGGCTACGCCACCTCCCAAAAACAAAGGCCCTGGTAAATCTGGCCTCATTGCCGAAAACAAAAAAGCGGCCTTTGACTACTTTTTTGAGGAGCGGCATGAGTGCGGCATGGTGCTTGAAGGTTGGGAAGTGAAGGCTGTCAGGGAGGGCAAGGTTCAACTGACAGATGGGTATGTGGTCATTCGCAACAAAGAGATGTACATCATTGGTTGTCTGATTAACCCCTTGAAGACGGCCTCAACGCATGTCAACCCAGAAGCGGCCCGCACCCGCAAGCTGCTTTTGAAGCGCGAGGAAATTGACCGCCTCACCAGCAAAGTCGAACAAAAGGGGTTTACGCTTGTACCCATCAACCTTCATTGGAAGACAGGCTTCATCAAGTGCGAAGTAGCACTTGCAAAAGGCAAGGCTGAACACGATAAACGCGACACCATCAAAGATCGCGAAGGCAAGCGCGAGGTAGAGCGGGCCATGAAAAGCCGCAACCGCTAAGCTGCGCTCAGTTCAAATGACGCAATGGATGCGTCTCTGGCGTCCAAGGACTTTCGAAAAAAAGCGGCCACTCGGCTAGAACAACATCTGCTAAATGCGCATGCGCCCACTTAGGATGGTGATCTTTGTCAATGGCCAACGCGCGAATGCCCTCCACTGTTTCACTATTTTGAAGCAAGTGAAAACAGTGGTGCACCATGTCGCGTTCCATGCGCAAATCGTCGGCCAAGCCCATGCTGCGCGCTTTGCGAATTTGAGCCAAGACCACATGTACCATTAGGGGCGAAGCCTTCTTTAGACTGGCCAGTGTTTGAAGCGCCCAAGCAGACTTTTCTTGCTCTAGGGCTAAGCTGATTTCCAAGGGGCTAGAAAGTGCAAAACACTTGTCGATGGCCGCTTTGTCAGGGAACTGCGCAGGCTCAAACTTTGTAAATTGGCTTTGTACCCATCGCTCTACTGCTTCACCACTTTCAAAGGGCGTGTCGAGCAATGTTTTCCAGATGAGCGGCAACCTTTGGGCTTCGATCAGGCCATCGGCAAGTCCAGCCAAGATGGCCTGATGGCCATTTATTTTTTGTCCAGTGAGTCCTAAATACTCACCCAGATGGCCAGGACATCGGCTGAGAAAATAACCGCCACCCACATCTGGAAACAAACCAATGTGCGTTTCAGGCATGGCCATCTGTGTTCTGTCTGTCACGATGCGCACACTGGCGCCCTGACTGATGCCCATGCCACCGCCCATCACCACACCATCCATAAAAGCAAGGTAAGGTTTGGAATAGGTGTGAATCAAATGGTTCAAAGCATATTCTTCTGTAAAGAAGTCGCCTAGGCTGTCATCACCTGCCAGCGCCGCTTGGTGGAAAAAACGAATGTCGCCGCCAGCACAAAAATGTCCGAATGCCTCTTCTTTGCCCTGCCCCCGAACCAGGACAGCTAAGACCTGAGGGTTGTTCTGAAATTCCAGCAAGGCATTGGTCAGCAAGCGCACCATGTCAAGCGAAAGCGCATTCAAGGCCTTCGGTCGATTCAAGGTAATGCAGCCCACACGCCCCGAAACTTCATGCCTTACAAGGGCTTCAGCATTCATTGAAGGATTGATCACATTCACATCAGACATTGCGTTGTCTCCATCCAAACCATTCATTGGCAAACAAGGCTGCAATGACCAGGCTACCACCGATTAAAACACTGAGCTGGGGCTCTTCGTTGGCGCCCCACCAAGCCAAAGCAATACCGAAAATAACTTCCAGCAATGCCAACAAAGAAACTTCGGGCGCCTTTAACACCCTAGCGCAGATGACTGACAGCGTACACGGAATTGCCAATTGCACAATGCCCAACAAGGCCAGCAAACTGATGTCGTGTGTGTTGGCTTGCAAGGGCCAAGCCATTGGCAGAGTCAGGATGCAAGAGATGATGGCACCCAACAGAACCGATGGAACCAAGTCAATGGAAACGCCCGATTTTTGACTCAGGTGAGTCAAATTCCATTGCGTCGCACCTGCCAAGGGAACAAAAAGTGCAATACCTACGCCCAGCAGAAAATTGGGGTCTCCCAATTGCAATTGGCTCACAAACATCATGGCAATGCCAGCACCTGCAACGCCAATGGCAATCCATGTTCGAAGTGGCAGGCGGTGAGAGGTAAATAGCCAAGCGCCAAGTGCTGTGAGCAAAGGCCCACATGCCAAAGTAATCAAGACATTGGCAACGGCAGTGAGTGTAATTGCCATCATGAAAGCTGTGAACATGATGCACCAGCACACACCTGACAACCAAAAATAGCGATTGCGCCAAGGCAGCCGTTTCCAGACGCCCAAGCCTTGCCATACAGTCAAAATAAGCACCAGCCCAAGCACAGTGAAGGCACTGCGCCAGAAGGTCACTTCAAAGCCCCGCGCTTGATCAAGATGTCTTGTGACGACACCCGCAATGGACCACATAGCGGTCACCAGCACCATCAAGGCAACTGCATAACCGTGCTTGAGCTTGTGCACTTTGGGTGCTTGTGAGGCTTATCGACTTGATCGCAAATTAAGCGCGACCAGCCTTCTTGCGCTCGTGCTCTTTCAAGAAGCGCTTGCGCAGACGAACACTCTTAGGCGTAATTTCCACCAACTCGTCATCGTCAATGAACTCAACGCCGTACTCAAGCGTGAGGTCAATGGGTGGCGTAATTTTGATGGCGTCTTCTTTGCCAGAGACACGGAAGTTGGTGAGCTGCTTAGTGCGCGTGGCATTCACCACCAAATCGTTGTCGCGGCTGTGGATACCCACAATCATGCCTTCGTACACAGGGTCATTGGCCTTTACAAACATGCGGCCACGGTCGTCCAATTTGCCCAAAGCGTAGGTGAAGATTTCACCGTCGTCCATGGAAATCAGCACGCCGTTTTTGCGACCGCCAATTTCACCTTTGTGAGCTTCGTAGCTGTCAAAGATGTTGGAAATCAAACCAGAGCCACGTGTTAAGTTCAAGAACTCGTTGGTGAAACCAATTAAGCCACGGGCAGGAATGCGGTACTCTAAACGGACACGGCCGCGACCATCGGGCTCCATGTTCACGAGTTCACCTTTACGCTCACCCAGAGCTTGCATCACGCCGCCTTGGTGTGTTTCTTCGATGTCAGCAGTGACCAACTCGATAGGCTCGTGACGCTCGCCATTGACGTCTCGGTAAACTACGCGAGGCTTGGAGACAGCAAGTTCATAACCTTCACGTCGCATGTTTTCGAGCAAGATGGTGAGGTGCAACTCACCGCGGCCTGCCACGTCAAAGATACCTTCTTCATCGGTTTCTTTCACACGCAAAGCAACGTTGTGCTGCAGTTCTTTTTGCAAACGATCCCAAATTTGACGGCTGGTCACATACTTGCCTTCACGACCGGCCAAGGGGCTGGTGTTCACGCAGAAGTTCATGGTCAGTGTCGGCTCATCGATTTTGAGCATGGGCAAGGGTGCTGGATTTGTGGGGTCAGTGACTGTGACGCCAATGTTCAAATCGGCAATGCCGTTAATGAGCACAATGTCACCAGGGCCAGCTTCGGTCACTTGAACACGCTCCAAGCCACGAAACGTCAGAACTTGATTGACGCGGCCTTTGATGGCAGAGCCATCAGGGCCTTCCATGACCGTGATATCCATCATGGGTTTGATGGTGCCTTGGCTGATGCGGCCCACACCAATGCGCCCCACAAAGGTTGAAAAATCCAGTGCTGAAATTTGCAATTGCAAAGGTGCTTCTGGGTCACCTGCTTGTGCGGGCACATGATTCAAAACAGTGTTAAAAAGCGCAGACATGTCGGGGCCCCACTGTTCACCCGGCGCACCCTCTGTCAATGAAGTCCAACCATTGATACCAGAGGCATACACTACGGGGAAGTCTAGCTGTTCGTCAGTAGCGCCCAATTTGTCGAACAAGTCAAAGGCCTGGTTGACCACTTTGTCAGGGTTGGCGCCTGGCTTGTCAACTTTGTTGACCACTACGATAGGCTTGAGACCCAAGGCCAAAGCTTTTTTGGTCACAAAACGCGTTTGGGGCATGGGGCCTTCTTGCGCATCAATGAGCAACACCACACCGTCCACCATGGACAATGCGCGCTCTACTTCACCGCCAAAGTCGGCGTGGCCTGGGGTGTCAACGATGTTGATGTGCGTACCTTCCCAGCTGACGGCACAGTTTTTGGCCAAGATGGTAATGCCGCGCTCACGCTCAATGGCGTTGTTGTCCATGACGGTGTCGACCACTTTTTCGTGTTCGGCAAATGTGCCAGACTGACGAAGTAGTTGGTCAACCATGGTAGTTTTACCGTGGTCAACGTGGGCGATGATCGCGATGTTACGAATTTGTCTAGTCATGCTAAGGCCTTCTCCAAAATTGATTGAATCTCTAGGGGGCTTAGCAAGCGCCCCGGAATAAGTTCACCAGCTTTCACGTGCGCAGTACCCAGGAGCGCGCGCGGTGAATCGCCGTACACAGCAACATGCAAATTGTCGGACCAATCGCCCCGACGGCGCACGCCGCTTAAGAATCTGCCAGCATCATCTGCGGGCAAGGTGACAGGGGTATGACCGTCGAGCAAAGCGTCGACGGGCAACAATTTCATTTCTCGCTCTGCTTCAGGCAGAGCTTCTAATTCTTCAAGGCTGATGCATTCGGCAGTACCGAAAGGGCCGGTTTGAATGCGGCGCAATGCGCTTAAGTGCGCACAGGTGCCTAGTGCAACGGCAATGTCTTCGCCTAAGGTGCGAATGTAGGTGCCCTTGCTACAAGTCACTGTCATTTTCAGGCGACGTTGCGCATTGACGGGTGCAATTTCTTCTAGCGCTAACTTGTGAATGACGATATGCCGTGCTTCGCGCTCTACTTCAATACCAGCACGCGCATAGTCGTACAAGGCTTTTCCGTCCTTTTTCAAGGCGCTGTACATCGGTGGAATTTGATCAATGGGGCCAGTGAACTTAAGCTGCACCTGCTGAAGCTGTTCAGGCGTCAAGTTCACAGGTTTTTCGGCAACAATTTCACCCTCTAGATCGCCTGTGCTGGTTTGAACCCCCAAAATGGCAATCGCTTCATAGGTTTTGTCAGCGTCTAAATGCAGCTGACTGAACTTGGTGGCTGCACCAAAACACAATGGCAAGACACCCGTGGCCAGAGGATCTAAGGTGCCTGTGTGCCCTGCTTTTTCAGCGCGCAACAACCACTTTGCTTTTTGCAAAGCATCGTTACTCGACAAGCCATATGATTTGTCTAGCAACAGCACCCCATGCACAGGGCGCCGTTGCACCCTGGTGCGTGGCGCGTTCATGTCAGACCTCGTCTTTGGAACGTGAAGCCACTGCCTTGGAGATCAAGGCATTCATGTCCGATGCACGCTCGGTGGTGCGATCAAATATGAAATGGAGTGTGGGTACCGTGTGAATTTGCAAACGCTTGAACAAGCCATTTCGCAGAAAACCAGCGGCAGCATTTAAGCCTTCGGTAGCCTCCTCTGGCTTGCCCGTGATAATGCTGAAAAACACCTTGGCATGTGCGTAGTCGGGTGTGACCTCAACTGCATTCAAAGTGACCATGCCCACACGGGGATCTTTGAGCTCGCGCGCAATCAGCTCCGACAGATCCCTTTGGATCTGGTCGGCCACGCGAAATCCGCGATGAGCTGAGCTGGTAGGTTTGCGAGCCATGGTGACTTATTTTTTTCGTCTGATGGGATAAGTTAAATCGTCCGAGCGATTTCTTTGACTTCAAAGAACTCGAGTTGGTCGCCCACTGAAATGTCGTTGTAGTTTTTGAGTTTGATACCGCACTCGAAACCTTCTTTGACTTCGCGAACGTCGTCTTTGAGGCGTTTGAGTGAGTCGATATCGCCGGTATAAATAACCACGTTGTCGCGAAGCAAGCGGAACTTGGAAGAACGCGTAACCTGACCGGTGGTGACCATACAACCCGCAACCGTACCAATTTTGGATGCCACGAACACGGTCCGAATTTCGGCCATTCCAATGACTTCTTCTTTTTGCTCGGGTGCCAACATGCCAGACATGGCGGCTTTCAATTCATCGACAGCGTCATAAATGATGTTGTAGTAATTGATGCTGACGCCATTGCTTTCGGCTTGTTTGCGGGCGCCTGCATCGGCACGCACATTGAAGCCAATGACGACCGCTTTGGAGGCGATGGCCAAATTGATGTCGGACTCGCTAATGCCACCCACCGCGGCATAGACCAATTGAACCTTGATCTCGTCGGTAGACAATTTGAGCAAAGAAGCGGCCAAAGCTTCTTGCGAGCCTTGTACGTCTGCTTTGACAATGATCGGCAAAGTTTTGACTTCGCCAGCACTCATGTCTGTGAACATGTTTTCCAACTTGGCGGCTTGCTGCTTGGCCAGTTTGGTATTGCGGAATTTGCCAGCACGGTAAGTGGCAATCTCACGGGCACGACGTTCGTCATTGAGCACCATGAATTCGTCACCGGCTTGTGGCACTTCCGTCAAACCTTGAATCTCAACAGGAATGGAAGGGCCAGCCGATTTGATGGCTTTGCCGTTTTCATCCAACATGGCTCGAACACGGCCAAATGTTTGACCTGCCAAAACCACATCGCCGGTAGACAAGGTGCCCGACTGAACAAGGATGGTGGCCACAGGACCACGACCTTTGTCCAAGCGAGCTTCAATGACCAAGCCTTTGGCAGCTGCAGCCACAGGCGCACGGAGCTCAAGTACCTCAGCTTGCAACAAAACTTGCTCTAGCAAAGCATCAATACCGGCACCTGTTTTGGCGGAAACTCCCACGAAGGGTGACTCACCACCAAACTCTTCAGGCACCACTTCTTCTGCGACCAACTCGCCTTTGACGCGGTCGAGGTTGGCATCGGGCTTGTCAATTTTATTGATGGCCACAACAATGGGAACACCCGCTGCTTTGGCATGCTTAATGGCTTCTTTGGTTTGCGGCATCAAGCCGTCATCGGCAGCAACCACCAAAATGACAATGTCGGTGGCTTGTGCACCACGGGCTCGCATGGCTGTAAAAGCCTCGTGACCTGGCGTGTCCAAAAAGGACACCATGCCACGATCTGTTTGAACGTGATAAGCGCCAATGTGCTGGGTGATACCACCGGCTTCACCAGAGGCCACTTTGGCACGGCGAATGTAGTCAAGCAATGAAGTTTTGCCGTGATCGACGTGACCGATGACGGTGACCACTGGCGCACGTGGCAACAGGGGCGCATCGCTTTGTGACACTTCTTCATCGGTAAATGCTTCTGGATCGTCTAGCGCAGCAACCACTGCTTTGTGACCCAACTCTTCCACCAAAATCATGGCGGTGTCTTGGTCCAAAGGCTGGTTGATGGTGACCATCTGACCCAATTTCATGAGCTGCTTGATAACCTCAGACGCCTTGATGGCCATCTTGTGAGCCAACTCGGCCACGGTGATAGTTTCTGGCACATGTACTTCAATCATGCGCGTTTCGGCAGGTGCTGCTTGCACATGCTCTTCGCGATCACGCTCGTTGCCTCTTCGATTTTTCGGACCACCGCGCCAATTATTTCTTCCAACGCCACCGCTGGTATCGCCGCGTGTTGGAATGGCTTTCTTTTTGGCAGGATCACCTGCCCAACTTGACGAAAGCTTGGCAGATTTAACTTCCTTGTTGCCGCCTGGTGCAGCATCTTTGGCTTCTGTTGTAGCAGCTGCTTTTTTGGAAACAGCGCCAGGTACTTGAACTGGCTTGTGAAGCGTTCCTTTGGCAGTTTTTGGATCAACTTTAGGAACTTCTTTAGTTGGTGCCTTTTTAGCCGGACCACTCATCATGGCGCGAATGGCTTCTGCTTCTGCCAACGCTTTATTGCGGCGTTGGTTCAGATCACGTTCCCGAAGTGCTTCATCTTCTATGACGGCTTGTGCGTCGGCATCTGCCTGATCTTTTGCAGCTTTGATCTTGACTGCTTTATCCGCTTTGGCCAAAGCCTCAGCATTCACGCGATCGTTTTCGACAGATTGGGCAATAGAGGGATTAACAGGCTTAGAAGCTTCATTGATGCTGTCTGCCTCGTTCTGAGCAGCTGCGACCTTGGCACTGCGAATGGCAGCGGCTTGGGCCACAAGCTCTTCGGGTGATGGCACTACAGCACTGTCAGCGGGTTCAGAGGCTTGTTTGGCTTTAGCCTCTTCGCGTTTGGCCAATTCCTTGGCTTCACGCTCACGGCGTTTTTGGGCCAACTCTTCTTCTTGGCGCCTTAACAACTCGGCTTGACTGCGGGCTTCCTCTTCGCGCCTTGCCAATTCAGCATGGTCAATGAGGGGCGCAGCAGGCTCGGCAGCCGGCATAGAGGTGGTTTCAGCTTCATCATCGCGTTTGATGAATGTGCGTTTTTTACGCACTTCAACTTGGATGGTTCTTGCTTTGCCTGTGGCATCGGCTTGTTTGATTTCGCTGGTTGATTTTTTCACCAACGTGATCTTTTTACGCTCGCCGGCGACAGTGCCATGACTGGCTTGCAAATAGCTTAAAAGCTTTTGCTTGTCGTTTTCAGTCAGCGCGTCGGTGGCCGCTGACTTGTCGACACCTGCTGAGTGCAATTGCTCTAGCAAGGTATCAGGTGATTTTTTGAGTTCGCTAGCGAACTCGGCGACAGTATTACTGGACATATGGGGTTCTAGCCTCCTTGAGATTAGGCCTGACCAGCGAACCAATGTTCACGGGCTTTCATGATCAGGGCGGTGGCTTCACCATCGGTTT